>CAUZBE010000285.1:0-4731 GCA_963577885.1 Alphaproteobacteria bacterium | reverse complement strand
AAACGCCAAGGCGTCGGACGAGACCTTCTACGCCGCCGCCGCGCTGCTTGGGCACCAGGAACTGGTGGAACTGGTGATGTGCATTGGCTTCTATGTCATGACCTCTGCCATGCTGGAAAACTTCGAGGTCGAGGTGGAGCCACCTGAAGTGCAAAAGCTGATCAATATGACGACCAAGGTCGGCGGTTAGGGGCCCCGCAAAAGCACTCCATTGCGGCCTTCGCAGGAAGAATCTTCTGTGCTATAGAGTGCCGCCCTCAGCAAGGCGGGGGCAAAATTCCGTCAAATGCGGGCGTGGCGGAACTGGTAGACGCGCCAGGTTTAGGTCCTGGTGGCTTAACAGTCGTGGGGGTTCGAGTCCCTCCGCCCGCACCAATTGCGCGCCGGCCGATATACGGACTGGTCAACGTGACTAAAATGGCATAACTGGGACACAACTGGATCCCACTAGGGCCAAACTGACAGATTGAGCGGGAAAATTCATGCAGGTTAGCGAAACCCTGTCCGAGGGCTTGAAGCGCGAATACAAAGTCGTAGTGGAAGCCGCCGATATGGAAGCCAAGGTCACCAACCGGTTGGCGGATATGGCAAAAGAGGCGCAGATGCCAGGCTTCCGTCCCGGCAAGGTGCCCGTCAAGATTTTGCGCCGCACTTATGGCAGGCAAATTCTAGGCGAGGTTCTGGAGCGGGCGGTCAACGAAGCGACCACCGAGACCTTGGAAAAGCACGAAATAAAACCGGCCATGCAGCCGAAGATCGAAGTCGTGTCATTCGATGAAGGCGCCGATCTGGAATATACCATTCAGGTCGAAGTGATGCCGGAATTCGAGCCCATGGACTTTGCGACCTTGTCCCTGGAACGCGTGGTGGCCGAAATCAGCGATCCGGAAATCGACGAGCGGGTCGCGTCCCTGGCCCAACAGTTCAAGGAATTCACTGAAGGCGCCGAGGGTCAGGCGGCTCAGGGCGGCGATACGGTCGTGATCGATTTCAAGGGCAGCATCGATGGCGAGCTGTTCGATGGTGGCACGGCCGAGGAGCACAGTCTGGAGTTGGGTTCCAACGCTTTTATTCCAGGTTTTGAAGAGCAGATTGTGGGTGTAAAGAAGGGCGATGAGACCACGGTCAAGGTCAACTTCCCGGAAGAATACCAAGCCGACCATCTGGCCGGAAAAGAAGCCGAATTCGCCGTCACCGTGCGCGAGGTCAAAGTGCCCCTGCCGGTCGCGGTTGATGACGCCCTGGCTGAAAAACTAGGCCTGGAAAATTTGGCCGCCCTGAAAGACGCGGTGCGCGAGCAGAGCGAAAAGGAGTATGCAGAGGTGTCGCGCGGCAGGCTAAAGCGGAAGCTGCTGGATACCTTGGCCGAGCATCATACTTTTGAGGTGCCGCCTTCGTTGGTTGAAGGCGAGTTCGAGCAAATCTGGAGCCAGGTGGAAGCGGATTTAAAGCGCGAGGACAAAACCATTGCAGATTTGGACAAGCCCGAGGAAGAGGCCAGGGCGGAATACCGTGACATCGCTGAGCGGCGCGTGCGCCTGGGATTATTACTATCGCAGGTGGGCAACACCAATAATCTCACCGTCAACCAGGATGAAGTGAACCGGGCCATGGCCGAACAGGCACAACGCTTCCCGGGCCAGGAACAACAGATTTTTGAATTTTACCAGTCAAAACCGGAAATGCGGGCCCAGTTGGAGGCACCGATCATGGAAGACAAGGTGGTCGATTTCATTCTTGAAATGGCCAATATCAGCGAAAGCAAGGTCAGCGTCGAAGAATTGGTGCGCGACCTTGACGAGGAAGCTACTGGTGAAGACGGAGCGGGCGAGGATGCGGCGGCACAGCCGGCCGACACGCAGGGTAAATAGATAGATTATAAGCTAAGGCGGTGGAACTTAATGAGCGACCCAATTGATATATACATGAATACGCTAGTGCCCATGGTGGTGGAACAAACCAACCGGGGTGAGCGATCCTATGACATCTATTCCCGTTTGTTGAAGGAACGCATTATATTTGTTGTCGGCCCAGTGCATGACACCATGGCCAGTCTGGTGACGGCGCAGTTGCTGTTCCTGGAGGCCGAGACCCCCAAGAAAGATATTTTCATGTACATCAACTCGCCGGGCGGCGTGGTCACCGCCGGCTTGGCAATTTATGACGCGATGGGCTATATCCGCCCCGATGTCTCGACCCTGTGCACCGGGCAGGCGGCATCCATGGGTTCGTTGTTGCTGGCCGCCGGCGCGGCCGGAAAGCGCTATAGCCTACCGAATTCCCGGATTATGGTACATCAGCCATCTGGTGGATTTCAGGGCCAGGCCACGGATATTGAGATTCAGGCGCGGGAAATTGTCGAATTGCGGGCGCGTCTTAACCAAATCTATGTGGATCATACGGGACAGACTTTGCAGGTGATCGAAAAGACCATGGACCGGGATACGTTCATGACGGCGGAAAGGGCCAAGGAATTTGGTTTGATCGACGAAGTCGTGCAAAAGCGCGCGGTTCCGGACGATGAAAAGGAAAATGGCGCCGCCGAAAGCAGCGAGGGCGACAAGGAAAAATAGGGAAATAACGGCGCGCAACATATTCCTTTCAACGAATTATTGATCGCCACGACGTTATATTTGGTCCTATATGGTGATGTGTCCAGATTCGTATAGACATGTGTTGGTGAAATCCATGGTTAGTCGTGACCATCTGTTTGGTTACTGACGCAGCGTCGGGGCTTGCAGATGTTGGTTGACATGGATACGGCCAATTTTTTAACGCCGCCGGGTCGGGTGAAATTTCCGACCCGATTGGCAAAGTCGAGCAGGGGTTGAGATGACGAAGCTTAGCGGCGGCGATTCCAAAAATACGCTGTACTGTTCTTTCTGCGGCAAAAGTCAGCATGAAGTGCGCAAATTAATTGCCGGCCCCACCGTATTTATCTGCGATGAATGCGTTGAATTGTGCATGGATATTATTCGCGAAGAGAATAAATCCACCCTGGTAAAGGCCGACGACGGCGTACCCACGCCGCAGGAAATTTGCGATGTCCTGGATGATTATGTGATCGGACAGGGGCATGCCAAGAAGGTGCTTTCGGTGGCGGTGCATAACCATTACAAGCGTCTGAACCATGGTTCTAAAAGCAACGATGTCGAAATCGCCAAATCCAATATCCTGCTGGCCGGCCCGACCGGCTGCGGTAAAACCCTGCTGGCGCAAACCCTGGCCCGCATTATCGATGTTCCCTTCACTATGGCCGATGCCACCACTCTGACGGAAGCCGGTTACGTCGGCGAGGACGTGGAAAATATCATTTTGAAGCTGCTACAGGCCGCCGATTACAATGTGGAACGGGCCCAGCGCGGCATCGTCTATATTGATGAAGTCGACAAGATCAGCCGTAAGTCCGACAACCCGTCCATCACCCGCGATGTTTCCGGCGAGGGTGTGCAGCAGGCGCTGCTTAAAATCATGGAGGGCACCGTAGCCTCTGTCCCACCCCAGGGTGGACGCAAGCATCCGCAACAGGAATTTCTGCAGGTCGATACCACCAATATTCTGTTCATTTGTGGGGGCGCTTTTTCCGGCCTGGAAAAATTGATCACCAGCCGCGGTCAGGGTACCTCGATCGGATTCGGCGCCGACGTGCGCGATCCCGACGATCGGATGACCGGTGAAATCCTGCGCGATGTGGAGCCGGAAGATTTGCTTAAATTTGGTTTAATCCCGGAATTTGTTGGCCGCCTGCCGGTCGTCGCCACGCTGGAAGATCTCGACGAAGAGGCACTAGTAAAAATCCTGACCGAACCGAAAAATGCGCTGGTCAAGCAATACCAGCGCCTATTCGAAATGGAAGATACCAAACTGGCATTTTCCGACGATGCGTTGCATGCCATTGCCCGCAAGGCGATTGGCAGAAAGACCGGTGCCCGGGGACTGCGATCGATCATGGAGAGTATTCTGCTGGATACCATGTACGATTTGCCGTCCCAGGAAGGTACGGAGGAGGTGGTGGTCAATGGCGAAGTTGTTGAAGGACGGGCACAGCCTCTTTACATCTATGCAGAACGTCAGAATGACGTGGGAACCGGAGCATAGACGGCGCTTCGGACAGGTGTATCGGACCTTAATTGCTGGCATTTGCGGGAGCTGTTGGCCTCAACCCTTGATCTTCGGCGCGCCAACCGCCATCTCTAATTTGGTTAGATGTTAACCATGATGCCAAACATTCATTGCAACCTGTCACGATAGCGGCTGCATGGGGGCGGACATCACGTTAATATCGACCTTCACAAGGCAGTCCAGATGGGACGGGCATTCAGGTATAAGGTTTAAGCATGAACGACATTTCCAAGATTGCGACATACCCGGTCCTACCGCTGCGGGACATTGTAGTTTTTCCACATATGATCGTGCCGCTGTTCGTGGGCCGCGAAAAATCCGTGCTCGCGCTAGAAGACGTTATGCGTGAAGACAAGCAGATCCTGCTTGTAACGCAAAAGAATGCCGCGCAAGACGATCCCGCCCACGACGATATCTACGTGGTTGGCACCGTCGCATCGGTCTTGCAGTTGTTGAAATTGCCCGACGGCACGGTGAAGGTTCTAGTGGAGGGTGGCGCCCGCGCGCGGATTGCCTCCTATACCCAGAATGAAGTCTTTTTCGAAGCGCAGGGCGAGTTGATCGACGAGAGCAGCGACGATGGCGAAGATGTCGAGGCTCTGACGCGCA
>CAUZBE010000284.1:0-4732 GCA_963577885.1 Alphaproteobacteria bacterium | reverse complement strand
TTTTCCTTATCCGGGCTATCATCGGTGCCATGTTGAGGCGCCGGACCGGCCTGGGCCGCGGCAAATCGTAGTTGCGAGCGGTAGCTGAAGGGGATCGAGGCCAAATACAACACGCCCAGTGCCGACAGCACAAACCAGGGATAGCTGGATAATATGGCCGCGACAATGCCTACCACCACCAACAGGGGCAGCACCAGATCGCGGCGGATGCGCACCCGCTTGAAGGAATATGTGGGGATCCGGCTCATCATCATGAAGGCCACGAGCAGTAACCAGACTGCCATCAGGATCGGTTGCCGCAAGAAGCCGCCCTCTACTTGAAAGCTGATGGCCATGGGCAGCAACGCCACGCAGGCGCCCGCCGGCGCGGCCATGCCGGTGAAAAAATAATTCGCCCAGACCGGGCGGTCCGGATTGTCCAGGGCGGTGTTGAAGCGGGCCAGGCGCAAGGCGCAACAAGTGCTGTAGGCCAGACCGGCGATCCAGCCCACCCCGCCCAGCATCTGGGTACTCCATAAATAGATCACCAGGGCCGGGGCCACGCCGAACGCGATAAAATCAGATAGGGAGTCCAATTCGGCGCCGAACTTCGTCGCCCCTTTCAACAACCGCGCCATGCGACCATCTAGGCCATCCAGAATACCCGCAATAATGATTGCAGCCACCGCCAGCTCCCATTTTTCCTGTATGGCAAAGCGGATCGCCGACATCCCCGCGCATAGCGCCAGGACCGTCAGGATATTCGGTATCAGGCTGTTGACCGGCAATTCCCGAAGCCGGCGATTGCGCCGCCCAATTTTCATCGGACCCCTCCCCGCCGCCGCGCTTCATCACTCTCGCCATCGGCCAGTACGGTTTCACCCGCCACGGCGATCTGACCCACCGCCACCAACGGCGCCATGCCCGCATCCAGATAAACATCTACCCGGCTACCAAAGCGGATCATGCCGAAACGCGCGCCGGCCCGTACCCGCTGCCCTTCGTACAAACCGCACACGATGCGCCGCGCCACCAGGCCGGCGATCTGCACGAAAGCAATGTCCTGCCCCAGAGAGGTGGTCATGCGGATCGCCTGGCGTTCATTGTCCGTCGAGGCTTTGTCCAACGAGGCATTCAAGAACTTACCCGGCCGATAGGCCACCGCCGTGATCTCGCCGTCAATGGGTATGCGGTTCACGTGCACATTGAACACGTTCATGAAAATGGCAATGCGTTGGCGGGGTTCATCGCCCATGCTCAATTCTTCTGGCGGCATCGCCATCTCGATGGCTTGCACCACGCCATCGGCGGGCGAAATGATCAAGCCATCGCGGATCGGCGTAACACGTTCCGGATCACGAAAAAAGTAGACGCACCAGCAGGTCAGCAGCACGCCAAGCCAGCCCAGCGGATCGGCAATCCAAAACAGGATGATCGTGGCCACGGCAAAGATCGCAATGAAGCGGTGGCCCTCGCGGTTGATCGGCACGATCACGTCCTTCAAAGCATCCATTGCGTCATTAAGTCTCTGTTATCTATTCTGCAGCCTGGCCTTCGCCCGCAACCGGCACACCACCCTTATCCAGTCGCTCCAGCCGTTGCAAGGCCTCGGCCTGCTCCTGCTGTCTCTGCCACATGCCGGCGTAGGTGCCCTGCGCCACCAGCAGGTCTTCATGGCGGCCCCTTTCGACGATGCGGCCGGCCTCCAGCACGATGATTTCATCGGCATCGACGATTGTTGACAGGCGGTGGGCGATGACCAGGGTGGTGCGGTCGCGCGAAACCAGACGCAACGCGGTCTGAATTTCTTTCTCGGTCTGGGAATCTAGGGCCGAGGTCGCCTCGTCGAATAACAGGATGGCGGGATTTTTCAGGATCGTCCGGGCAATCGCCACCCGCTGCTTTTCACCGCCCGACAGTTTCAGGCCCCGCTCACCCACGGCCGCGTTATAGCCATCGGGCAGTGAGATGACGAATTCGTGGATCTGGGCCAGCTTGGCCGCCGCCTCAATCTCCTCATCACTGGCATCGACGCAGCCATAACGAATGTTGTAACGGATAGAATCGTTAAACAGCACCGTGTCCTGGGGCACGATCCCCACGTTGGCGCGCAGGGATTGCTGGGTTACCGCGCGCACATCCTGTCCATCGATTAGCACGCGGCCGCTAGTGACGTCGTAAAACCGGAATAGAATGCGCGAAATGGTCGATTTGCCGGCCCCCGACGGGCCGACGATGGCGACCGTATTGCCGGCGGGCACGCGAAAGCTGACCCCGCGCAGAATTTTCCGGTCAGACTCGTAACCGAAATCTACATTCTCGAATTCCACATCCCCGGCGCCGATCTTCAAAGGCGCCGAGCCCGGCGCGTCGGCGACTTCGGTATGCACCTCGACTAGCTCGAACATCTTGTCCATATCAACGAGGCTCTGCTTGATCTCGCGATAGACGAAACCCAGAAAACCCAGGGGCTGGTAAAGCTGCATCATGAATGTGTTGATCAAAACAAAATCGCCCAGGCTCAGATCGCCACGTATGATCCCCCTCGCAGCCAGGAACATGACCGTGCCCATGCCACAGGCGATGATCAGGCCCTGGCCAATATTCAACATGGCCAGGGAGGTCTGGCTGCGCACGGCGGCAGTTTCGTACAGGGACATGGATTGATCGAAGCGGTTTGCCTCGTGCCCCTCGTTACCGAAATATTTCACGGTCTCAAAATTCAACAGACTATCAATGGCCCGCGATGAAGCCTGGCTGTCGGTACGGTTCATCTCGCGCCGGTGCTTCAGGCGCCATTCCGTGACGGTTAAGGTAAAACCGATATAGATACCCACCGCGATCAGGGTACTGATGGAATATTCGGGCCCGTAGTTGACAAACAACACGCCGCAGACCAGAGACAATTCCAACAAGGTCGGCAGGATATTGAATAGGGAAAAACGCAGCAGAAAATCGATCCCCTTGGTGCCCCGTTCGATGACCCGGCTTAACCCCCCCGTGCGCCGGTCAAGGTGGAAGGCCAAGGACAGGCCATGCAGATGGCGAAAGACCTGCAGGGCAACCGTACGCAAGGCATTCTGTCCGACCTTGGCGAAGACCGCATCGCGCAACTCGCCAAAGGCCTGACCCGCCAGCCGGGCCCCGCCATATGCCAGGATCAGCAGAAGGGGAATGGCGACGGCGGCGACGGCCTTGTCGTCCGGGCCGGCAATATTCCCCGTCACATTCAAGGTATCGATGATTTCTTTATAGATGAAGGGAATATAGACGATGGCGATCTTGGCCAAGGCCAGCAGCGCCATGGCCACGATCACCCGAACCCGCAGATCCCACCGCCCCCGGGGCCACAAATAGGGCATCAAAGTCGCCAGGGTCCGCCAATGACTACGGCCTGGCCCATCGTCGGCCGTGGGATCAAAACTTGTGCGCATGATAACTAAGCTATCCCCTTCTAGAGCCTATCCCTCGTGGATATGTAAGCTGTTTGCCGTAAAAGTAATAGGAACAAACTTGCCTATCCGGTTTGCGCACCCACCCACTAGGGGTAGATTGAGTGAGAAAAATGGATTGTAATCTATGGACCTACTTCAGCGTGAATACTTGCCCTTCCCGCAGTCACCCTCGGTTCATCTAGCGTCACGGGATTATTGCCAAGACGAAATGCCGATAAAGTTACGCTGGAGTGGCCGCCCTCAGATAGGTTAACAAAACCTCAACGCCGTCAGAAAGACCTGTAGACCGGTGCCGTCTCAGTGATGTTTGGGAGACACCATACCCAGGGGTTTTAATGGCGGTAATCTGACAAGTTTTTCCGTGTGCCGGTTACTAAAATCAGTCTTGGGCGCAGCTGCCCTTATCGCCAAGGTGGCAACCACGATTCGTCGATATTTTCCATATGGCGTATTTAATATAGAGAGTAATACGATGAACAAATTACGCGGATTCACTGCCACCGTGGCAGTCGGTGCGTCGAAATGGAGGTATGTGTGGGTGGCCCGGTGATTACAGTGCGCTGACTAACCGAGGCGATTGGCCTTCCTGACTATCCGCCATCAAAACCAACCAACGGCGTGACAGCGTCACAAAAAGACTGGAGTAAGGGGGACAAAATTGGATACGATCTCAAGTATATTCAAGGCATTTCGCCTCATCTATCGTGACGGAGATTTTTAAGGCGATGGAATTTATCCCCATAGACGCTACATTGGGCGCGACGGTGCGCGGCGTTGATCTCAGTCAACCGATGGACGATCCCACCTTCGCCACAATTGAATCCGCTTGGCATGAATACGCCGTTCTTATTTTCCCCGAACAGCATCTAAGCCACGACGAACACGGCGCCTTCTCCAGGTTATTCGGCCCATTGGAATTAAGCATCCGCCGCAACAGCCCAAAACTCACGGGCCAGCTGACAAATGTGCAAAAGGATGGCACGGTCGCGCAGCCGGAAAGCCTGCAGGCGCGGTTCCTGGTCGGCAATACCTTTTGGCATACCGACAGCTCCTATAAGCGGGTTGGTGCGAAGGCCTCGATCCTCGCCGCCCATGTGGTGCCGGACATAGGCGGTGAGACCGAATGGGCGGACATGCGTGCGGCCTATGACGTTCTGGATGACCATATGAAGGCCTGGTTGGACGACAAGGTTGCGGTCCACAGCTATGAATTCAGCCACAAGCCTTATGGGGGCATGGAAGTGTTGAGCCGCTATGAACTCTCGCATTTGCCGCCGGTCGAACATCCGGTGATCCGC
>CAUZBE010000283.1:0-4762 GCA_963577885.1 Alphaproteobacteria bacterium | reverse complement strand
TCCGCCCCGGCCACGTCGGTCGCGCCCTGGCTGCCTGGCAATACCGGAACGCCATTTCGCTCGGCCAGATCCCGGGCCGCCGCCTTGTCGCCGAACATATACAGGGTTTCCGCCTCCGGTCCGACAAAGGCGATACCGGCTTGGGCACAGGCTACGGCGAATTCGGCATTTTCACTGAGAAAGCCATAGCCGGGGTGTATGGCATCACAGCCCATTTCCTGGGCCAGGGCCAGGATACCCGCGCTATCCAGATAGGCTGCCACGCCCCGGCCTGGCAGTGCCACGGCCTCGTCCGCCTTGCTCAAATGCAGTGATTGCGATTCGTCCTGGGCATATATAGCAACAGTGGCAATGCCCAGGTCTGCGGCTGCGCGCAGGATTCGAATGGCGATCTCGCCACGATTGGCGATCAGCAGTTTTTTCACACTCATGACGATAGCTTTCTATGGTTTTTACTTTTAGCGTTACGAAAGCGGCGGTTCGGCTAGGTGCCAATCGGTCACCGCCTGATAGGCCGTACCCGCCCGCAGCAGCATGGGCTCCTGCCACCAAGCCGCTTCCAATTGCAGGCCGATGGGCAGGCCGTCACTGAAACCGCAGGGCAATGACAGGCCGGGATTAGCACCAAATCCCCCCGCATAGGTGTTGCGTGAGGCATCCCTGGTTGCCTCCAGCAAGGATTTGTCTTCCTCGATAGGCGGCGGCGGCGCCGGTGTGGTTGGCGAGGCCAATATATCTATATCCTGGTACAAGGTGGCCAGATTGCGCTGCCAGGCCTCGCGCGCCCGGCAGGCGTTGGCGTAGTCCACCGCCGTAAAGCTGCGCCCGACCAGCATGCGATCCAGCACCGGGGGCGAAAACAGCTCCGGATTGCGATCCAGGCGTTCGGCGTGAAAGGCGCAGGCATCGGCATAAATCTGGATCGTGGCCCATTGGTGGGTCGCCTCGGCCCCTTCCACATCAACCTCGACGATGCGCGCGCCCTGTGCCTCCAGCGTCCGCACCGCCGTCATCGCAGCCGCGGCGATGTCATCGTCACAATCCAGGAAGTAATGGTTAAGCGGCAGGCCAATACGCAACCCGGCCACGCCATCGTTCAATGTGGGTAAAAAATTGCCCAGGTCCGGCGCCGCCGTGGGCGCCGCGCCCGGCTCTCCATGCGCTGTGACCGCCAAAATGCGTGCCAGGTCGCCAACCCGGCGGGCCATGGGCCCAATGGTGTCATAGCTGGCGCTGACCGGGGTCGAGCCGTGGTTGGGGACCCGGCCATGGGTGGGACGCAAACCGGCGATACCGTTCATGGCGGCGGGCAGACGGACCGAGCCGCCGGTGTCCGAGCCCAGAGCGCCCTGGGCCATGCCGGCGGCGACAACAGCACCGGAGCCGCCCGAAGAGCCACCGGGAATACGGCTTTGATCCCACGGGTTGTGGCATTGTCCGCTAACCGGATTGTAGGACCTGATGCCAAAGGCCAGCTCGTGCATGGTGGCCTTGCCGACGATCACCGCGCCCGCCGCCCGCAACCGTTGCACCACGAAGGCGTCCTGGTTCGGCACCACATCCTTGAAATGCAACGAACCGGAGGTGGTGCGTACCCCGGCGGTTTGAATGTTGTCCTTGATGCCCATCGTCATGCCATGCAAAAGACCTAGCCAGCGCCCCTCGCCCGCTGCGCGGTCCGCCGCATCGGCGGCTTCCCGGGCCTGATCCGCGGTGACCGTCACCATGGCGTTAATGGCCCCGTCGTGGCGGTCGATCGCTCCCAGGGCCACCTCTAGTTTCTCGCGGGCGTTTTCAGGCATCCAGGTTCTCGTTTCTGGCTTTGGCCGCTTGGTAGGCGGGCCGCGTGAAAGCGCGGTCCAAATAGGATTGGCACGGTTCCGGCAGCGCCACCTCATAACGGCGGGCAAAATCCAATGTGGTGGCCAACAGGATATCGGCGGCGCCAAGCCTGTCGCCAAAAAGATACGGATCGGCCTGCCCGACGCGCGGGGTAACGGCATTGATTTGTTTCAGACAATATTCCGCCGCGGAGGCGACCGCCTCCGGCGCCTCGCCATAGATTTCTGGCAGATACTTGTGGCGGCGGATCAAGTACAGGCAATGGGCGTCCAGCTCCATCATGGCGAAGTAGCCCCATTCATCGGAGCGGGCCTGTCCCGCCGGGCTTTGCGGTAGATATACGTCCTGCCCCGGTCCATATGCGTTGAACAGATAGTTCACGATGGCCGGGCTTTCAGTCAGGGTAAAATCGCCATCCTGCAGACAGGGGATCTTTTGCTTTGGATTATGCCCGGTATATTCCGCTGTCAGGGTTTCCCCGGTGCGCGACCCGATTGGCTTAAATTCGTAGGGCAAGCCCAACTCGTGCAAGGCCCAATGGACCCGCAGGGCCCGTAGCGAAATGGCTCCCCATAATATTATGCCAGCGTTCATTGGTTCCAGCCTTCCTTCAAGAAGCCATCGACGATGCTGTACAGCTCACCGCGCCGGTTTTCCAACAGCATGGAGTGGGTGGCGCCTCCGACTATGACATAGCGCCGTTCGGCCGTATTGCACAGCCGCGCGAAAACCTCGCGGCCATGTTCCGGCCTGGTCTCGTGATCCCATTCCCCGACCACGATCATGGTCGGGGCGCGAATGGCGCCGGGATCATAGGGCGGCCTTTGATTGGCGTTGTTGGCCAAGACATCCTTGACCACGCCGGACGGTGCGCGCAGCTGCGGTGGGTCATGGCGGCTAGCCTCCGGGTCAGTGGCAATGGCCGCATCGGCCCAGGCTGCCATATGGGCGGACGCGGCAAGGCTGGCAATCTGCCCTTCATCCAGCTCAATGCACCAGCGCGCGACAACAGCGTCGGCTGCGACCAAACGATAGGCACCGGGCGGCGTGCCGGTCGTTATCGACCTGCCCGTGCCCAGCCAAGCCGCGCCGTAGAGGACCAGACGCTCTACCTTGTTAGGCTGCTGGCCAGAATAGGCGCCACAGATCATGGTGCCCCAGGAATAGCCTATCAGGGCCAGCCTGGGCAGACCCCGCTGGTTCAGAATGAAATCAACGACCTTTGTGACATCCGCGACCGCATGTTGGGTATCGACCACAGGCGGATTATCTTCGGCGAGGACGGACAATTCCCTTGGCCGGTCGGAGGCGCCATAACCCAGCAGATCAACGCACCAAATATCGAAGCCCGCGTTGGCCATGATATCCATCCAGGATTTGCCATCCATGGCGTAATCGAAGGTCACCGTGGAAGGGTAGGTCGCGCCATGTACGAACAGCACCGTTTGCGCCGGTGAGAATTTGTCGAGGCCTTGCAAATTCTTGTTGCGGACAAACAGTTTCAGACCAGCCTGGCTGCTTTCAACCCGGTGATCGGAAACGGCAATTTGTCCCGGCATTATGCCGGCTCCACCGCCGTGTAGGGCGGCACGTTACGTCCACCATAGCGGCGCACCCGCACGTTCGCCTGTTCCGCATGGCCGGCGAAGCCTTCCAACATGCACAAACGGGAACAATATTCCCCGACCAGGGTGGAGGCTTCATCGGTCAAGATCCGCTGATAGGTATGGGTCTTGATGAACTTGCCCACCCACAGGCCGCCCGTGTAGCGCCCAGCCCGTTTGGTCGGCAGGGTATGGTTGGTGCCTATAACTTTGTCGCCGTAGGACACATTGGTGCGCGGGCCCAGGAAAAGCGCGCCGTAGTTAGTCATGTTATCAAGAAAATACTCCGGGTCCTTGGTCATCACCTGCACATGTTCGAAGGCCAGGCGATTAGCCTCCGCGAGCATTTCTGCCTCGCTATCACACAGAATAACGGCGCCATAATCGGCCCAGGATTGCCGGGCGATCTCGGCCGTCGGTAGAACCTCCAACTGACGCTCGATTTGGGCCATGGTGTCCCGCGCCAGCGCTGCCGAGATCGTCAACAACACTGCCGGCGAGGTCGGCCCATGTTCCGCCTGACCCAGCAGGTCGATGGCGCAAAGTTCTCCATCGACGCTGTCATCGGCGATGATCAAGGTTTCTGTCGGGCCGGCGAACAGGTCAATACCGACCCGGCCGTACAATTGCCGCTTGGCCTCGGCCACGAACATATTGCCCGGCCCCACCAGCATATCCACGCCCAGTACGCTTTCAGTACCCAACGCCATAGCCGCGACCGCCTGAATGCCGCCCAGAACCAAAATCTCATCGGCCCCGCCCATATGCATGGCGGCGACGATCGCCGGATGGGGTGCCCCGCCCTGTGGTGGCGCGGAGGCGACGATGCGGGGCACACCGGCCACCTTGGCGGTGACCACGCTCATATGGGCCGAAGCGACCATCGGATATTTTCCCCCCGGTACATAGCAGCCCACGGAATTAACCGGGATATTCTTGTGCCCCAGCACTACGCCAGGCATGGTTTCTACTTCCACGTCTTGTAGGGCGGCCTTTTGATGGCGGGCGAAATTTCCCACCTGTTCCTGGGCAAAACGGATATCGTCTAGGTCACGTTTCGCAACCTTGGACATGGCGGCCTCGATCTCCCCCTCAGAAAGCCGGAAGCTCGCCGGACTCCAGTTGTCGAATTTCTCGGATAGATCCCGGACTGCCTGGTCGCCGCGCGCCTGGATATCGCCCAGAATATTTTCAACCTGCGCCCGCACTTTGGCATCGGCCTCGTCCACCTCCGTCTGCCCCAGACCCTGTTTCAGGTATTTCGCCATTGCCCCCTCCCCAAATTATACCGCTGTCAAACCTAGAGCATATTCGAA
>CAUZBE010000282.1:0-4784 GCA_963577885.1 Alphaproteobacteria bacterium | reverse complement strand
GCGCCGGTATAGAACAGGGTTGCAAAGGTATTCTCGGTGCTAGCCATTAAGCGCGTGATGATTTGAAAGCCGGCGAAGGCGATGGCGCCCAGCAGCGGCAATACGGAAATCCAGCTGGCCAGGCCGCTGCCAGGCCGCACCACCACCAGCACACCGCATAGGCCGGCGAAGACCGCCAGCCAACGGGCCTTGTCCACCCGCTCGCCTAGGATCGGAATGGCCAGCAAGGTGATGAACAGGGGCGAGGTAAAGCTGATCGCCGTGGCGTCCGCCAGGGACATTTGGCGCAGGGCAACAAACATCAGACTGATGGAAAGTACCAATAATCCGGTCCGCCCTGCATGCAGTAGGGGGCGCCGGGTCACCAACAGACGCGGCAGAGCGCCGCCTTTGCCCAGGGCTAGCCCCAACAGGCAGACAAAGACGCCAAGGAAATAACCCCAGACTAATTCCAGGGGCGGCAGATGCGCGGTCATATACTTGGCTGCGGAATCCACGATGGTGATGAAACCGATCGCCCCCAGCAGGAACAGAATGCCGGCTTGTGTATCTTTTTGTTCTCGCACGGCGTCCCGACCTGCCCTTGATACCCTATCAGCCATGAGCATAGGGCATCGCGCTTGCCAATGCCCGATCAGTCGTGACAATAGCTTCAGGCATAAAATTAGGAAATGGAAAACGAATATGACCGACGGACCGCTATCACGCTTTCGGGTATTGGATCTGACGCGGGTACGGGCCGGGCCAACGGCGGTACGGCAATTGGCGGATTGGGGTGCCGACGTCATTAAGCTGGAAGCGCCGCCCAGCCCCAACGAAGGCGAGGGCATGGGCGGGCCCCGGCATGGCCCGGACTTTCAGAATATCCATCGTAACAAGCGCGGCATGACCCTGAACCTGAAATCCGCGGATGGTATGGCGGTCCTGCGCCGCCTGGTGGCCGAGGTGGATGTGGTAGTGGAAAACTACCGCCCCGATGTCAAGCACCGCCTGGGCATCGATTATGACAGCCTTAAAGAGATTAATCCGGGCTTGGTCTACGCTTCGATTTCCGGCTTTGGCCAGGATGGACCTTATGCCGGACGGCCCGGATTTGATCAGATTGCCCAGGGTATGGGTGGCCTGATGTCGATTACCGGCCAGCCGGGGCAGGGCCCCATGCGTGTCGGCATACCCGTCGCCGACCTAACAGCGGGGCTGTTTTGCGCCCAAGGCATCTTAATCGCTTTGCTGGAGCGGGAAGTCTCGGGCCAAGGGCAATGGGTCAAATCGTCGTTGTTGCAGGCCCAGATCGCCATGCTGGACTTTCAGGCCGCGCGCTGGCTGCTGGACGGGGATGTGCCGCAACAGGCCGGCAATAACCATCCCACGTCGATCCCCACGGGGGTTTTTAAGACGACCGATGGCCATATCAATATCGCGGCGTCGGGGGCGGCTATTTATGCCCGGCTGGCGGACATTCTGGGTGACCCCGAATTGGGCAGCGACCCCCGTTTTGCTGACGGCGCGGCCCGTTCCCAGAACCGCGATGCCATCAATGCCCGTATCGAAGCGGTCACCGCGACCCGGTCCAGCACTGAGTGGGTGGAGATACTGAACGAAGCCGGTGTGCCGTGCGGACCGATCTACAGCATCGATCAGGTTTTTGCCGATCCCCAGGTCCAGCATCTGAAAATGGCGCAACCGGTCGAGCATGCCGTTCTGGGCCATCAGGACTTGGTGGGACAGGCCATTGAATTGAGCCGCACGCCATCGAAAATTCGCCGTGCGAGCCCGGAATTGGGCGAACACACGGACGAAGTCCTCCGCCAATTGGGGCTGGATCAAACCGAAATAGACGGACTACGCGCAAGCGGCGCCATTTGAAGGAGAGAGTAATGCAAAGTATAGCGGACCTGGCCGACGATCTAACAGCCGGACGTACCACATCCCAGGCTTTGACCGAGGCGGCCCTAGCCCGCATCGATGATCCGGCCGGGGAGGGCGAACGCGCCTTTATCAAGGTCTATCATAACGCCGCCCTGGACAGCGCCATGGCTTCTGACCGGGCTCGGGCCAATGGCGTTGTACCCTCACCGCTGGCCGGCATCCCGGTCTCTATCAAGGATCTGTGCGATGTCGCTGGCGAGGTGACACTAGCCGGCTCCATCGTGCGTCGGGATGCTGCGCCGGCGACGCAGGATGCCCCGGTGTTGGCCCGTCTACGGGCCGCCGGCGCCATTATTATGGGCCGTACCAACATGGTCGAATTCGCCATGGGCACGCCGGGCACGAACGCCCATTACGGCACCCCGAAAAACCCCTGGGACCGAGCTAAGGGGCGCATCCCCGGTGGCTCCACCTCCGGCGGTGCGGTTTCGGTTAGCGACGGCATGGCTGTGGTGGCCTTGGGCACCGATACCGCCGGCTCGGTCCGGGTGCCGTCCGCCCTATGTGGACTGGCAGGCTTCAAGCCGACTGCCCGACGGGTTGCGGTCGAGGGTATTTTTCCCCTGGCCCGCAGCCTAGATTCCGTCGGCCCCTTGGCCCCCAGCGTGGCCTGTTGCGCACTCGTCGATGCCATATTCGCGGGCCAGATGCCGCCTGATCTTCAGCAGAGGCCGCTGAAAGGATTGCGCCTGGCCGTGCCGAAACACCTGGTACTCGACGATATGGACGACAGTGTTGCCGCATCCTTTCAGGCAGCGTTGCATAAATTATCGGTGGCGGGCGCACAGGTTACGGAAATTGATTTTGCCGAACTGGCGCGGCTACCGGCGATCAATCGGATCGGCGGTTTTTCTACGGCCGAGGCCTATGCCCTACACCGGGAAAACCTGGCCCGAGCGGGTGACCAGTACGATCCCAACGTCGCGGGCCGCATCCAAATGGGCGATGCTTGGACCGCGGCTGAGTATCTGGATTTGACTGACATCCGGGCCGGGATGATCGCTGCGGCCAATGCGGTTACCGCGCCCTATGACGCCATCGTCATGCCGACCTCGCCCGTGGTTGCCTGCCCGATCGCGGACGTGGCGGAGGGCCCGGCCTGGTTGGAGGCGGGCCGGCTGTTATTGCGTAACAATATCGTGGCCAATTTCTTGGACCGTTGCGCCTTGACAGTGCCCTGTCATGATCGAGGAGAAGCGCCGGTGGGCTTGATGTTGATGGGGGAAACCATGGACGATCGCCGATTGTTAGAAATTGGTTTGGCGGTGGAGACTTGTATCGCCCCGCCACTGGCGTGAATTCGGACATGAATATGGATCCGCCAGCCTTTATCGCCGCCAATACTGAAATACAAAGCCCGGCTTTGCTGCTGGAAATTAATCTGCACCTGGCATCCGAAGGCATGGCGTTGTGGCAGATGAGCGATGAAGACCGGGCGGAGGAAGAGCTGCCATTGCCCTATTGGGCCTTCGCCTGGGCTGGCGGTCAGGCCTTGGCGCGCCATCTTTTGGATAATTGGGAGGTTGTCCGGGGCAAACGGGTTCTGGATGTGGGGGCCGGCAGCGGACTTGAAGCCATCGCCGCCGCCATGGCCGGCGCGGCGGCGATTACGGCGGTCGACGTCGATCCCTACGCCATCGCGGCAACTAGGTTAAACGCCGAATTGAACGGCATGGATGTGGATGCCTGGCTGGGCGATACGGTGGGCGCATATACGGGGCAGGGGGTGGAATGGGACGTGGTGGTGGTTGGTGATTTGTTTTTTGAGCAGCCTCTGGCGCAGGAATTGGAAGCCTGGCTACGTGATTTGCATCACCAGGGTGTCAAAATCTTAATCGGTGGTCCCCAGCGGACCTATCTGCCACGCCTGGGTTTGGAAACATCGCAACGTATGCGGTGCAGACCACCTCCAGCCTGAAAGATAGCGACTTACGGAACGCCAGTGTCTGGCGGATGCTGTGAGTTTGAATTATGTTCGGTTTTTACGTTGAATTGAGGTCGTTCGCCGATGACGCTGATTACCAGCAAGATCCAGACAAGCGCGCCTGAATTTCAGGCGAATGTTGCCCATATGGAAGTAAAGCTGGCGGCTTTGCGTGACGCGGTGGGTAAGGTCAAGTTGGGCGGTGGCGAGCGCGCCCGCCTGCGACATACAGACCGGGGTAAGCTGCTGCCCCGGGAACGCATTCGCTCGCTGCTTGATCCCGGCGCGCCGTTTCTGGAGCTGCAACAACTGGCCGCCTGGGAGCTTTATGACGACGATATCGCCTCGGCCGGGGTCATTACCGGGATCGGTAGGGTTTCGGGCCAGGAATGCCTGATCATTGCCAACGACGCCACGGTAAAGGGGGGGACCTATTACCCCATGACCGTGAAAAAACATATCCGGGCCCAGGAAGTGGCGGAACAAAACCACTTGCCGTGCATCTACCTGGTGGATTCGGGCGGCGCCAATCTGCCCGAATGGCCGGAAGTCTTTCCCGACCGGGATCATTTTGGGCGGATTTTTTACAATCAGGCCAACATGTCCGCAAAGGGTATCCCGCAGATCGCCGTGGTCATGGGTTCATGTACGGCCGGCGGGGCCTATGTGCCGGCCATGTCGGACGAAAGCATTATCGTGCGTGGCCAAGGCACGATCTTTCTAGGCGGCCCGCCCCTGGTTAAGGCGGCAACGGGGGAGGAGGTTTCGGCCGAGGATCTGGGCGGGGCTGATCTGCATTCCCGCACTTCGGGCGTGACCGACCACTATGCCTTGGATGATTGCCATGCCCTGGCCACCGCCCGGCAAATTGTCGCCAATCTGAACCGGGTTAAGCGGTGTGCCTGGGATGTTAAGCCACCGCGCCCGCCCA
>CAUZBE010000281.1:0-4793 GCA_963577885.1 Alphaproteobacteria bacterium | reverse complement strand
GCTATACGTAAAGCAGGAATCAGAGCGTATTGCTTTTTTTGATGAGGAATTTCTGGAACAGGCCGTATTGGCGGTGCATTTCGATAAGGCTGGCTTGGTCCAAAATATTCAGCGTTACGCCCTGGCGGACAGAAAAGTCGTGGTGCCGGTGAAAAGAATATCGCCGACGCGAGGCACTGAGATGACCGTGCTTGAGCAATTGTTCGGCAATATCGGCCGCTTTTCAGGGCAGGAGAAATAAGGCGCAAAACTCGATTAGTGGATGCCTAGACAAAAATCCCCGCCGGCAACGGCCGGCGGGAATTTCATATTTTAGCCCTGATCGCGGACGATCAGTGCGCAACTCAGTTCCAGTGAGCCAGGACACCCAACAACAGCAAAGCCATGATGTTCGTGATCTTGATCATCGGGTTGACAGCCGGGCCGGCGGTATCCTTGTAAGGATCGCCAACCGTGTCGCCGGTGATTGCCGCCTTGTGGGTTTCCGATCCCTTGCCACCAAGATTGCCGTCCTCGATATACTTCTTGGCATTATCCCAAGCACCGCCACCCACCGTCATGGAGATAGCCAGATACAAACCGGTCACGATAACCCCCAACAGCATCGCGCCAACAGCTGCGAAGGCCTCGCCCTTGCCGGCGATCGCCACCATGACAAAGTACAGCACGATGGGCGCCAGCACCGGCAGCAGGGACGGCAGGATCATTTCCTTAATCGCCGCCTTGGTTAGCAAATCGACGGTGCGGCCATAGTCCGGTTTCGAGGTGCCGGCCATGATGCCCGGATCTTCGCGAAACTGACGGCGCACTTCTTCCACCACGGTACCGGCCGCCCGGCCCACCGCCGTCATCGACATGGCGCCAAAGAGGAACGGCAACAAACCGCCAAAGATCAAACCGACCACGACATAAGGATTGGACAAGGCAAAATCGACCACCACGCCCTTGAAATAGCTGTACTGGTCAGCGTTGGCGGCGAAGAACTTCAAATCCTCCGTGTAGGCCGCGAATAGCACTAAGGCGCCAAGGCCCGCTGAGCCGATGGCATAGCCCTTAGTCACGGCTTTGGTGGTATTTCCCACCGCATCCAGGGCGTCCGTGGTTTTGCGCACCTCTTCGTCCATGTCCGCCATCTCGGCAATGCCGCCGGCGTTGTCAGTCACCGGACCATATGCGTCCAGCGCCACGACCATGCCGGCCAGGGCCAGCATGGTCGTTACCGCAATAGCGATGCCCATCAGCCCTGCCAGTTTGAACGTAATCAGAATACCGGCAATGATGACGATAGCGGGTATCGCCGTTGATTCCATGCCAATGGCCAGACCCTGAATGACGTTGGTGCCATGCCCCGTGGTCGAGGCTTGGGCAACACTGCGCACCGGACGGTATTCGGTCGAGGTGTAGTATTCCGTGACCCAGATCAGCAGGCCTGTAACCACTAGGCCGACAAGGCCGCAGAAGAATAGGTCTTGCCCGGAAAATCCCTTGTCGCCAATCGGGCCCATGCCGACGATCCAATCGGTCACCGGCCATAAGGCCATAGCGGACAGCACGGCGGAAACGATGAAGCCCTTGTACATCGCGCCCATGATATTTTGACCGCTGCCCAGCCTGACGAAAAAGGTGCCGATTACGGACGTGATAATGCAAGCCCCGCCAATCACCAGGGGATACAACATCATTTGACTGGAGAGAACCGCGTCGCCGACGAAGAAGATGGAGGCCAGGACCATGGTGGCCACAACGGTCACCGCATAGGTCTCGAACAGATCAGCGGCCATGCCGGCGCAGTCGCCTACATTGTCACCCACGTTATCGGCGATTGTAGCCGGATTGCGTGGGTCGTCCTCGGGGATACCGGCTTCCACCTTGCCAACCAGATCACCGCCGACGTCAGCACCTTTGGTGAATATACCTCCGCCCAAACGGGCAAAGATGGAAATCAATGAAGCGCCAAAGCCCAGGCCTACCAAAGGATCAATCAGGTCGCGGCCCTGAACGCCCATCTTCAGCAGCACCGCATAGGTAACTGCCACGCTCAAGAGGGCTAAGCCCGCCACCAGCATGCCGGTGATGGCGCCCGATTTAAAGGCAATATCCAAACCCTTGGCCAGGCTTTTGCGGGCCCCTTCGGCGGTGCGCACGTTGGCCCGCACCGAGACATTCATGCCGATATAGCCCGCCCCGCCCGAAAGTACCGCGCCGACCAGAAAGGCCGCCGCAACGGATATGTTGAAGAGCAAGAACAGAATAACGAAGATCACCACACCAACCGCACCAATCGTCATGTACTGGCGGTTTAGATAGGCCTTGGCGCCGACCTGTATGGCCGCCGCGATTTCCTGCATGCGCTCGTTACCGGCGCTTTCCGATAATACCGAGCGTACCGCCCAGATACCGTAGACTAGTGCGATCAAACCGCACACGATGGCAAAAGCCAATCCCGCTGACATAGGTCACATCCCCTTTAGTGGATCTTGTCGATGGTCCGGGGTCAATTTATCAGGGAGCTTGACCCTGCTATTTCGCATTAGGCGAAAATACGCGCGATAAATGCCAGAGAAGCACCAGAAAGGCAACCGGTGCCTTTAACAAAGCCTCAGACAAAATAAGAATTAGCCACCACTATAATGCTCTAAGCTTAAGAAACGCGCGAAAGTTGTCCGCTCGCCCGCCACAATCGCGCGCAATGCGGGTGCTATACTAAAAAGTCCTTACAAGACGGGCGCCGCCTCTGCCGGGGCGATTCTTTATGCGCCATGCGCGGCCGAAACCTGCACCAATGCGGTCAGGCGAAAGCGCCGCTTTCTCCTAGTTCCGGCGAATGAAGGCGTACCAGATCATCAACAAGGTGACGGCGACGATAAAGGGTCAGATTGACCACTATCTAAGCCAAAATTGAACAACAATTGACCCGACAGAAACGAGCCCGAGGCGGTAGTGGCGAACACCATGAGATCCTAGGCAGCCCGGGCCTTGGCCCACTCCGCCGGAATGTGGACCTCGGTCAATAAGATCGAACCGCCGATAAAGAACAAATTCTAACCCAGGCCAACAAGGAACATTGAGGCAAGGCTATGCTGCACCAGAATAACCGACAGGGCGGCAAATACGGCAATCATCATTAGGATTACGCCGGTCAGTATGACTTTAATTTTCACCCGCCCCGAGGCAATGACCGGGGACGAAATCGGCTCGAAATGGATCAAACCGCTTCGCGGGCCTATTGGGCATCGGTGCCTTCGCTGCTGGCGTCGCCACGTCCTTCTTTCCCTTCAGCTGTAGCCTCCTGGTTAAGGCCCAAGAGCTCATCAGGCATACCCACGGCATAAAATCCACCGCCCGTGCCCCCAAGTAGCAGGATCACGGCCGTGGCGATAATGATGATCTTTTTAACGACATGCCTCATACAATCGGTTTTAACCCAACGGAGAAATTCCGCGCGATCGCAGCACCATCCGGCAGCATGGCAAAAAATGGTTATGAGAAGGTTACATTGGCAGGCTCGAAACACATTGGTTGCGATCAAAAATGGCGATAACCGCCATGATCAATGACAACGGCGTTACCCGCCTGATCGAGAACCTCGACGCCCTCGCCTTCCACGACCTGACCAATATAGGTCACTGCCAGCGCCGCCGCGCTAGCGGCGGCAAGCAAACGCGTTTCATCCGCGGGCAGCGCCGTAAAAAGCAGTTCATAGTCATCGCCCGCCACGATTGCGCCCGCGGCCCCGCCAATCAGGTCGGCCAGGGGAGAAATCGGCACCCGGGCCAATTCGATGACCATGCGGGCGCAGGAACGATTCGACAGATGGGTTAAATCGGCAACTAAACCATCCGAGACATCGATACAGGCGCTCGCCAGGCCACGCAGGGATCGACCCAGGGCAAGACGCGGCCGCGGCCGGTGATAGCGTTTTACCGCCATCAACCGATCAGCCGCCGGACCGCCCAGCAAACCGTCGCGCAGGATGCGCAGACCGACGCCGGCATCACCGATGCGGCCCGAAACATAGATGTGATCGCCGGGACGGGCGCCATTGCGGCGCAACGCGGTATCGATGGGCAGTTCGCCAATGGCGGTCAACGACAGACACATCGGCCCGTCCGTCGCCACTGTATCGCCGCCCAGCAAAGCGACAGCATACGCCGCCTGCGCCTCGGCCAAGCCCTGGGCGAAGGTGGCGATCCAGCCTTCATCAAGAGCGCGGGGCCAGGCGGTGGTGATCAGGTAGCCCACCCCCTTGGCCCCCATGGCGGCGAGGTCCGAGAGATTGACCGCCAGTAATTTAGCCGCCACGTCGGCTGCCGGGTCATCTACCAGAAAATGTACACCCGAGATTATGGCATCCGCCGTGAAGACCAGTTGTTGCCCCGACGTCGGCGTCAGGACAGCCGCATCGTCGCCCAAACCGAAGGCGCCCGGTCCGGCTAAGGGCGCGAAATAGCGCGCGATCAAATCGAATTCACCGGGGCCCGAGACCGATACCTGCTCCGATACCTTACCCAATGCCGGGTCAGCTGGATTTCGCGCGCTCATTCCTATGTTCCAGGACTTCTTCCGCCCGCAGTTTTTGCGCAACCTCTTGCAGCACCCCGTTGATAAAGCCACCCTCGTTGCCCGCGTAGAAGGCTTTAGTGATTTCTATGTACTCATTGATAATCACCGCAACCGGAACATCGGGGCGATGGTTCATCTCGTAGGCCGCACAGCCCAAAATCTCGGCCAATATACGGTCCAGACGGGAAAAATTCCAGCGCATCGGCAGCACGTTATCTAAAATTTTTACC
>CAUZBE010000280.1:0-4796 GCA_963577885.1 Alphaproteobacteria bacterium | reverse complement strand
CGATGAAAACCCTCAATTTATCGTGGCTCTTACGCGCCTCCATGACCTCGTCCAGATCGGCGCCGGTGCAGAAGGTCTTGCCTTTCGCATTGAGCAGAATGACCCGCACGCCCGGGTCATTGTCGAATGCTTCGATGGCCGCGCTCATACCCTCCATCAAGCCCAATGATATGCAATTGAACTTGTCGGGCCGGTTCAAAGTCATGACACCAACGCCATCGATGATTTTCGTCAGAACGGGATTGTCGTTTTCACTCATCTGTCTCTCCCAAGGCAAATTTAATAGGGCACGGCAACACGCCCGACGATTTCCCGAGCGATGATCATTTTCTGGATTTGCGCGGTGCCGTCGCCGATCTGCAGGCCCAGGACATCACGCATGCGCTGTTCGAACGGTAGATCCTTAGTATATCCGTAATGGCCGTGGGTCAGCAGACATTGATGAATAATATCGAAGGCGACCTTTGGCGCCCACCATTTCACCATGGCCGCTTCCTTGGTATGGGGCAGGTTCCAGTCGCGCAACCACAGGGTCTTGTAACAAAGCAAGGTGGCCGCTTCCAGCAAGGTCTCGCACTCCGCCAGGGGCTGGGTCACGCCTTGGTAGGACGCAATGGGGTGGCCGAAGGCTTCCCGTTCGGTGCTGTATTGCCAGGCTTCCGCCAGCGAGGCCCGGGCCGCGCCCAGCACTTGCAGACCGATTAGGGCGCGGGAAAAGTCGAAGCCCCCCATGACCTGGCGAAAGCCGGCCCCTTCCTCGCCCAGCAGGCAATCGGCGGGAATGCGCACATCGTCAAAAAATACCGCGCCCCGGCCGACCGCGCCACTGCCCATATCATTGAATTCGGTCCGGCTGACGCCGGAGCGATCAAGGGGTGCAAAAAAGGTGCTGACACCACGGGCACCGACTTCCTCGGCGCTCGTGCGGGCGAACAGCAGCACCGTATCCGCTTGGGTGATTAACGAGATCGAGGTCTTCTCTCCATTCAGGACATAATCGCCGCCATCCCGCCGGGCCCGGAGTTTCAGGCTGGCGGCGTCGGAGCCGCCGCCCGGTTCGGTCAGGCCCAGGGAGGTAACGCTCCGCCCCGCGCAGAGGTCCCCAATGGCCTTGGCGGCAAGTTGCGGGTTGGCGTGCGTGGCCAGCAGTTGACCGTTCAGGGATGCGATCAATTGAATATATGAAACACTAAGATCGGCGGCGGCGGTCTCTTCGATGACGATGCCGGCGGTGACACAATCCTGTCCCAGGCCGCCGTATTCCGCCGGCAGATCAACCCCGATCAAACCCAATGCGCCCATTTCTGCGATCACATCCCGGCCAATCCGGCGGTCCAACTCGCGCTGATGAAAATCCGGTGCCAGCCGGTCGGCGGCAAAGCGCCGCGCCGTGTCGCGGATGGCGTCCTGCTCCTCGGTAAATGCGAATTCCATGGTCTACTCCCAGCCTGCGGCGGATCCGAAATTGCGTCGATCGGAAACTACTCGAAACCTAACCGGGCAATGCCTGGGGCACAATGGCGTCACGTTTTTGGAGTTCCATGCGCAAATTAAAGAAGGTGCATTGACGGTCAAGCGCCCAGCGGCCACAATCAGATGCACGAACTTGGATGGCAGTTGGGATTCTGTCGTCAAAAAATGGTTCTCAAGGGACAACATCATAGGGAGTTTTACATAATGCAGAACACATTTTTCCGTACTGTGGCGGCTGTTGCTATCGCCGCTGGGCTTGGCATGGCGGGTAGCGCCATGGCCGATGATGTCAAGTTGCCGAAGAAAATTTCGTGGACGGCTTATGGCACGACGGCATCCGGCTATGCCCAGTCCGTGGCCATTGGCAATGCCATCAAGAAAGCCTATGGCACAACGTTGCGGGTAATTCCGGGCAAAAATGACGTCTCGCGTATGGCGCCTTTGCGGGACAATAGAGCGGATTTCTGCGCTTGTGGCATCGCCGCCTATTTCGGCCAGGAAGGCGTCCTGTTGTTCGCCTCGAATGAGTGGGGGCCACAGCCCTTGCGTGTCGTCATGACGGCGATTGGTACCCACAACCTGGCATTGGCCACGGCCAAGGATGCGAACATCAGGAGCATGGCGGACCTGAAGGGCAAGCGGATTTCATGGGTGCGCGCGGGCGATGCCTTGAATTGGAACGTCGCGGCCAGTCTGGCCTTCGCCGGACTGACCTGGGACGACGTTGTCAAAATTGAAGTCTCTGGCTTCAAGGCGTCCGTGGACGCGATCATAAACGGCCAGTCCGATGCTGCTTTCATGAGCACAATTACGCCCCATGCAAAGCGTCTGGCGGCCTCGCCCCGGGGCCTCTTTTGGCCGGAGTTACCCCATGATGACAAGGCGGGCTGGAAGCGCCTAGCAATGGCCCATCCGGTGGATCAAATGCATGTGGCAACCTCCGGGGCGAATATATCCAAGGACAAGCCTCACCAAGGCGCCACCTATGCCTATCCGGCGCTGATTACGAATGCCTCGAAAAATTCTGATGTCGTTTATTCCATGCTCAAGGGCGTCGTGTCCCAGTTCGATAAATTCAAAGGCGCTGCGCCGGGTGCCGCCGGTTGGTCGGTCAAGAACCAGAACATGACCTGGGCCCTGCCGTATCACCAGGGCGCGGTAAAGTATTGGAAGGAAATTGGCATCTGGTCGGACAAGGCGCAAAAACACAATGATGGCCTGATCAAGCGCCAGAATTTGTTGATTGCCACTTGGAAGGCGTTGCCTGGAAAAAAAGGCATGTCCAAGGACGATTTGCGGTCAAAATGGATGGCGGCACGGGGCATGGCCTTGAAAAAAGCCGGCTTACCGCTCGTTTTCAATTGATGGCATAGGAAAATATGTCTCAAGCGTCTGGTCAGGGTCAACCGGCGACAGCGGAACACCGCTATCGCCGGTTGACACCTTTTTGGCGGTGGGTCCTGATATCGGGGACGGTGCTTTCTCTCGTCATTTCAATTTATCAACTCTTTAATCTGGGTAGGTTCGGGGGCTTTGTCGCCATCGATACTCAGTATTTTTATGCCTTGCTGGCAGTTTTACTGCCCCTGGTATTTTTGATTTTTCCGGCCCATGCCAAGTCCGCGGACAATGTGCCGATCTATGATCTGGTATTGGCCGCGGTGGCGGTTGGCGTAAATATGTACTTCCTGTCCTACGCCCGCGACATTGTCGATCTAGGCTGGGAATACGCCGCTCCCGATCACATCAAATACGCCGCCATTGTGCTATGGTTGTTGGCCTTAGAGGCTGTGCGTCGGGCCGGTGGCCTGCCGGTTTTCCTGGTCGTCTTTATCGTTTCGCTCTATCCCGTCTACGCGGACTATTTGCCTGAGCCCTTTGATGCCTCGAACGAGGATTTCACGGTTGCGCTGGCCTATCACGCGGTCTCGTCGGAAGGTATATTCGGCATCCCGTTCCGTGCCTTCGCCAATCTGGTGATTGGCTTTCTGATGTTTGGCGTGGCGCTGCAATATACCGGCGGCGGCACCTTTTTCCTCAATCTGGCGTTTGCCCTGTTGGGCCATGTGCGTGGCGGCCCGGCCAAGGTGGCCATTTTCGCCTCCGGCCTGATGGGTTCCATGAGCGGCAGCGTCATCACCAATGTTTTGACCACAGGCGCTCTGTCAATCCCGGCCATGAAACGCACCGGATTTGCCCCCCATTACGCGGGCGGGGTGGAGGCTTGTGCCTCGACGGGCGGCGTTCTGATGCCCCCCATCATGGGCGCCACGGCCTTTGTCATGGCCACCTATCTGGAGGTTCCCTATTCCGACATTGTGATCGCGGCGGTGATCCCCTCGGTGCTATATTTCTTTGGTTTGTTCATGCAGATCGACTCCTATGCCGCGCGCATGGGTTTGAAAGGGCTGCCGAAAGAGGAACTGCCCTCGGTGCGCCAGACCTTGTTGGAAGGCTGGCATTATGTAACGGTGTTCGCCTTGCTGATTTGGATGCTGCTGTATCTGCAGCGGGAGGCATTGGCGCCTTATTACGCCACCGTGCTGTTGATCATCATCAACCAGTTCCTCAAATCCAGCCGCTGGAACTTCAGCCAGTTTTTCGATTTCATTGTAGGTGTGGGCCGTTTGTTCGTTGAATTGGCCGCGATCCTGGCGGGTATCGGCATGATCGTGGGCTCTCTGTCCCTGACCGGGAAGATCTCCACCCTAGCCAACGAACTGCTGTCCATGGCCGGCGATTCCGTCATTGTATTGTTGATGATGGGGGCTTTGGCCTCGTTTATCATGGGCATCGGCGTCACGGTCACGGTGGCCTACATCATCCTGGCGATTACCCTGGCGCCCGCATTGACCGAGTCCGGCCTCAATCCAATGGCCGTGCATTTGTTCATGCTTTACTGGGGCATGCTGTCGTTCATCACGCCGCCGGTGGCGTTGGGTGCCTTTGCCGCTGCCTCCCTGGCCCAGTCCAAGCCCATGCGAACCGGGTTTGAGGCCATGCGACTGGGGTCGGTAATCTATTTCATTCCATTCTTTTTCGTCCTTAACCCGGCCCTGATCATGCAGGGTCCGACGGGTGAAATCATCAACGTCTTCATTACCGCGATCATTGGAATTGTTATTTTGGCCGGCGCCTTGCAAGGCTATTTGCTGGGTATTGGTGATCTCTCATCCAAGGTTTTCCTGCAATGGCCAATTCGGGCGGCGTTGTTGCTCTCGGCCCTGTTGTTCGCCGTGCCGGGTGGAGATTTCATCGGGTATAGCAACCTGCAACTGGCGTTGGCCGGTGCGGTGGTTCTAGTCCCGGTGGCGTTCCTGGGT
>CAUZBE010000279.1:0-4826 GCA_963577885.1 Alphaproteobacteria bacterium | reverse complement strand
GCGCGGCAAAACGCCGGCGTTGTGGCGATTTCCGCCAGTATCGAGGCGGATTTGGCGCAACTGGATGATGGCGAGGAGAAAGACGCCTTTCTGTCGGACCTTGGGCTGGCCGAAGCCGGCCTGGACCGGGTCATTCGGGCCGGCTACGGCCTGCTGGGATTGCTCACCTATTTTACGGCCGGGCCCGACGAAGTTCGCGCCTGGACCGTTACAGACGGCACCCTGGCCCCCGGCGCCGCGGGCGTTATCCACGGCGATTTCGAACGCGGTTTTATTCGCGCTGAGACCATCGCCTACGATTATTTTCTGTCCTGCAATGGTGAACAAGGCGCCCGTGATGCCGGCCGCATGCGTTCGGAAGGCCGCGATTACCGGGTCAAGGACGGTGACGTGATGCTGTTTCGCTTCAACGTTTAAAGAAAATCCTAATCAAAGAGAATCGCGAAGCGATCCTAAGTGATTGGAAAATTTCTATAATTCTAAAGATCCGAGCATTTTGGGAATGAGAATGAGAATGCTCTACGCGAACGGTGAAGATTTCTGGGCCGAAAGATCGTCGATAACGGCCTTGGCATCAGTGGTCGCAAGGCCGTAGAGGCATTTGGTCAGTTTAACCGCCTGGATGATCTCGCCTGCCTCGACCAGATACAAGATCCATGGCGTCCGCCCGCTCGTTGTACGCCGCCTCGCAACTCGGATAGTGCCGGACCAATATGGCGGCAGCAGCCTTGAACCCCGGCGTGGTTGCCATATGTGCGTCCCGCCAGTCAATCTGGATCGCATCGTTGGCGGTCACGCGGACGGGATAATGGCGGAATACGCCTTTGTTGCCGAGCCGCGCCGGTATACGTCGTTGATGTTCGTGGTCAATCTGTTGTTTTAGGTCGGCGAGACCGGACCCACGGAACTTGATTTCGAGCCGACGTTGGGTAATCGATAGTTTTTCACCGCCTGAATTGATCTGAGTGCTTGATTTGACCACCGGACGGATCCACGCAATCGCCCCGCTGGGGATGAATACGGCCACCGGTTCGCCCGGATAATCGCCGTTCAAATAGCTGCGAAAGCGCAAATAGATGCCGTTTAGGGCCAGCCGTATGACCCAATTGGTCGGCGCCAGCGACATCTTGAGCGAGCACCAAGTAAACAACATCAACAGCGCAACAATAAACCCAGCGTAGTAGGCAATATAGCCAAGTTCTTCCAAATGCTAGCCAAACCACGACGCCAACGACGGGCCAATCAGGCAAGCCGCCAATATCAACGTGCCAATACCGCAGGCAATCGAACTGCGCCATAATCCATGGCGAAAGACCATATCGCCCGGCGCAACAAGCACTTCGTGCTCTTGCGGGAATTTAATCCGGTTCATGGCGATCCTGTAGCATTCTCATTCTTAAAAATGCTCGGATCTTCAGTATTAGAGCGCCAACTAGCTCAGGCGTAGGCGACGGCGATGGTTTCGGCGACCATCACGGGGCGGTCTTCGCCCTCGCGTTCCATGGTCACGTCGGAAATAATGCGCACCCCATCGTCCTTGACGTTTTCCACCGCCTTCAATGTAGAGCGCATTCGAACCCGGCTGCCGGACGGCACCATGCCCGTGAAACGAACCTTGTTGGAGCCGTAGTTGATGCCACGGCAGCTCTTCTTGATCTGCATGATTTGCGCGCCCAGGCGCGGCACCAGGGATAGGGTTGAATAACCATGCGCGATGGTCGAGCCGGTGGGCAGGTCGCGTTCGGCCCGTTCCACATCCACGTGAATCCATTGATGATCGCCGGTTGCCTCTGCGAACTTGTCTATCATCTCTTGATCCTCGGTAACCCATTCGCTGGTTCCCATTTCCTGGCCGACATATTGCTTCAGGTCATTTGGTGTTTCGACGGTAAACATGATTTCCCTCGCTGTATGGCGGTTACATTTTTCGGCTAAATTATATCCCGGGCCACGCGGCGCGTGCCGCTGCAATAGAGATTGTCACAATAGCGAAAGTTGACCCTCGCGGGCCAGGGGCCGACGGAACTGTCCGCAATCCAGGCGATGCTCTTCTCTGCCCTCGCGCAGACCCAGGCGCCGGCAGGCCAGTTCAAAGCGCCGGGCAATCAGTTCCGTGTAGGGTCCCGCGCCCACCACGAGTCTGTGGAACTGTCTGTCATAATCCTTACCGCCACGGGCTTCGCGGATATGGCGCATAATGCGTTCCCCTCTCTTTGGATAATGCTCGGCCAGCCATTCCCGCCACAGCGCCTTGATCACCAGCGGTAGGCGCAAAAGGATATAGCGGGCCGCCTGGGCCCCGCTGGCGGCGGCCCGGCCCAGGATCGCCTCCATCTCCATATCCGTCAGGGCCGGGATTACCGGCGCCACCATTACCACCGTGGGAATGCCGGCCTTGGACAGGCTGGCCAGCGTACTCAGGCGGCGTTCCGGCGTCGGCGCGCGGGGTTCCATGCGCCGGGCCAGACCGCGGTCCAGCGTGGTGATGGACATTGCCGCCTTTACCAGGCCCCGCGCCGCCATCGCACTTAAAATATCAATATCGCGGCAGATCAGATTGGACTTCGTAATAATCAAGACGGGGTGGTTGAAGCTATCCAGCACCTTCAACAGTTCCCGCGTCACCATCAGGCGCCGTTCTACCGGCTGATATGGATCCGTATTGGTCCCCAGGGCGATGGGACGGCATTTATAGCCACGGCGCCGCAACTCCCGTTCCAGAACCGCCGGGGCGTCCGGCTTGAACTACAACCGGCTTTCAAAATCCAGGCCAGGTGACAGGCCCAGCCAGGCATGGGTCGGCCGGGCAAAGCAATAGATGCAACCATGTTCGCAGCCCCGATAGGGGTTGATCGAACGGTCAAAGCCAAGGTCCGGCAATTCGTTATAACTGGTGACCTTGCGGCTATTATCTTTAGTCAAAGAGGCGCTCAGGGCTGGCGGGACTGCGTCCAGGTTGCCCCAGCCATCGTCGCACCATTCCCGGTTCTGCGCCTCGTGACGGCCCGATTGGTTGCGCGCCGCGCCATGGCCACGGCGGCTACCTGGGTGCATGCGGTTGGTGGTGCTTTCATCCATGATCGGCGGACTCTACAAGTTTTTTGGAACAAAATAAGAACAGTTATGTGATGAAAAATCCGCTATGATAGCCGCCATGATTTCAGTCATCATACCGACCTTGAACGCCGCAAAGAGCTTGCCTGCCACCCTGGCGGCCTTAAGGCCGAGCCAGGATTTCGGCCTGGTGGGAGAGCTGCTTATCAGTGACTGCGGTTCTATCGACGGCACCCAGACCATTGCCCAGGCCGCCGGTGCCCGCGTGGTGACGGGAGCGGCGGGGCGGGGCGGGCAATTGCAACGCGGCGCCGTGGCGGCAGGCGGCGAATGGCTGTTATTCCTCCACGGTGACACGGTTTTGGATCCTGAATGGCTGTTCGCGGCGGAAGATTTCGTCGCCGATGCGGACAATGGCGCCCGGGCGGCAGCCTTTCGTTTTGTCCTGGATGACGCCCGGCCGGCGGCCCGGCGTCTGGAGCGGATGGTGGCGTGGCGCTGCGCCAGGTTCGGCCTGCCCTATGGCGATCAGGGGCTGTTGCTGTCACGGCGCTTTTACGGCCATGTGGGCGGTTTCCGTGACCTTCCCTTGATGGAGGATGTAGATCTGTTGCGCCGGATTGGGCGGCGCCGGCTACGCATGCTGGAGGTGGCCGCCAGGACCTCGGCGCAACGGTATCGGACGGGGGGCTATTGGCGCCGCCCGGCCCGCAATCTACTCTGCCTGGGCCTGTATTTTCTGGGGCTGCCGCCTCGGTTCCTGGCCCGATTGTACGGATAAGGGCGACATGAGACGAGGGCAATTGATTTTGTTCGTCAAGGCGCCGCGCCTGGGCGCCGTCAAGACACGTCTGGGCGCCGCCGTTGGCCGGCTGGCAGCCCGGCGCTTTTACGACGCCATGCTAATCAGGCTGTGGCGCCGTCTGGGCCACGATGACCGCTGGCGGACCATTCTGGTCGTCAGCCCGGACCGGGGCGCGGCCCGCTGGCCCACAGGTCTGCCGCGCCACCCCCAGGGCCAGGGCGACCTGGGCGAGCGCATGGCCCGGGCCATGCGGGCCCAAAGCGGGCCCGTGGTCCTTGTCGGCGGTGATATTCCAGATTTAGACAAGCACCACGTAGCGCAGGCCCTACGAGCCTTGAAACGGGCCGACGTGGTTTTCGGGCCCGCGGTAGACGGTGGTTTCTGGCTGGTCGGCCTACGCCGCGGTCCATGGGCGGGACGATTATTCCACCAGGTGCGCTGGTCCAGCCCCCACGCCCTCGCCGACACCCTGGCTAATCTGCCGCAGACGGCACGGGTCGCGGTTCTCGAAACCCTGAGAGATGTGGATACGCCGGCCGACTATGCCAACTATCTGGCGCCTCAAAAAACTAAGGACCGGCTTATAAATGTTCCTGCAGGCGGGGCATCAGTTCGGCAAAATTACAGGGGCGGAAACGGATATCCAACTGGTCCTTGAGAATATGATCCCAGCCGTCCCGGCAAGCCCCTGGTGAGCCCGGCAGGGAGAACAGATAGGTGCCGCCGGCCACTCCTGCCGTGGCGCGGGACTGGATCGTCGAGGTGCCAATAAATTTGAAGCTGATCTGACGGAAAACTTCGCCGAACCCAGCGATCTCTTTTTCATAGACCTGAGCGAAAGCTTCCGGCGTGACATCGCGGCCCGTTACCCCGGTGCCCCCCGTGGAAATTACCACCTCTATTGCCGCATCAGCGATCCAAGTTCTTAGTTGCTGGACAATCGCGGGTATCTCGTCATTGACGATGG
>CAUZBE010000278.1:0-4826 GCA_963577885.1 Alphaproteobacteria bacterium | reverse complement strand
AGCACCTTGCCCTGGGGAATAGCGACCGTGCGGCCATCGAGGCTAGGCGAGGGCTCGGTCACGAATGGCCAGACAAAACGGTCGCTATAGAGGGTTTTGACGAAACCGGCAGGAATGGAAATATAAGGGTGCCAGTCCTTGCCGCCGGCTTCCAGCACGCAGACGCTCGTTGCGCCATCCTCCGTCAAGCGATTGGCAAGCACGCATCCTGCAGCGCCTGCCCCCACCACCACATAATCGAATGTCGCCATCCCTGAATTTCCTGATCCCTTTTTCCTGATACCCGTCGCATGAATATGACCTTCACACTTTTCTAACAGATTTTCTGTAAGCAGGACGGTCACCGAATTGATTGATGAGTGCATTATGGTTGGAATAGGTATTTTTAAAATTCCGGGAACTGTTCGGGGAATTGCCGCGCGGTAGGTTAAATTCCTAGCCGCGATGCTAGTCTTGCCTGTGACGGCCGGCGTCGCAACGGCGGCGAAAGAGTCCCAGCACATCAATGTTGATGCCGACGGATATTCTATCAACCGCTATGACCCAGTGGCGTGGAGTTAGACGAAACTTTGATTGATACGGTGCACGCCACGCAATCAGCCGTTAGCCTTATTTCCGGCTGGCCCGAGGCCGGTGGCCTATATATTTCAATCCTGCAGGATACCGCCGCGCCGGCCCTTAATGCGGACGCCAGGGCGGCAAATCAGCCACGGCTCAATATGCTGTCCAACTCGGTGAAGTTCACCGACAAGGGCTCCATAACGGTCAAGATCGCCGTTGCCGCCGACGGTTGGCTGATTATTGCCGTATCGGATAGCGGCATCGGCATCCCGGAAGCTGAAATTGGCAACCTGATGCAGCCTTTTTTCCAGGTTGATAATTCTCTCGCCCGCAAATTTGAAGGCACGGGCCTGGGCCTCGCCCTGTCAAAATCATTGATGCAACTACGTGGCGGTGAATTACTGATCGAGAGCGTCGAGGGCGAAGGGAACACCGTGACGTGCCGCTTTCCGCCCGCGCGTGTCGACCCGGCATTGACCGCGCTAAAAATTCGCGGCCCGATACCATATAAAACGTTAGCTACTTAGTGACCTGACCCCGGTCGCCCTACAGATCTAGGCGCACGATGATGGCGGCGGAGGCGATGACCGCGAAATCGCCCAGGGCTTCGTCGGGCATGTCCAGACCGCCCTTGACCACATTGACCGTAACCGTGCCATAGGGCAGGGCGGCCTGCACCGCCGCCTGGTCGACCTCATTGGGCTGTTGCACGCCGATGGTGACATCCACGAACATGCCCGAGGCGGGATCGACGCCAAGGGTGCTGATCATGGTCAGGGAGGAATGGTGTAGGGCATCGTCCACGGCGCGCAGGGCGGCCTTGGTATAATTACCACCATGTAGGTCGTTGCCGGCACCCATTTCCAATATTACGCGTTTCTGGCTCATGGGGGGACTCCCTTACGCCACATTCAGGTAGACGACGGCAGCTGCATGGGCCATGACGGTGGCATCGGTGCCCTGCTCGTTGGGAATTTCCAGGCCGCCTTCAACCACTTCCACCGTGCCGCCGCCATGGGGCAGCACGGCAAGCACGGCCGCCTTGTCCACCTGATCGGGCCGGGGTACGCCGATGGTCACGGCCACCTGCATGGAATCCACATCCAGTCCCAGGGCACCGGCCACGGTCAGCGAGTTATGCCAGAGCGCATCCTTGAGCGCACGGACCGCCGCCTTGGTGTAATCAGTGCCGCGGATATCGGTGCCCATGCCAATCTCCAGCACCATGCGCTGCATTGTCATATCGACATCATCTCCCATAATTTACTAAGCTGTCGGGCATCGGTCATCCGGGCCGGCAAACAGAGCGTAGAATGAGAACTATGGCCGATTTACGGATATTTTCCTATATGCCTAATCCGCGTATCTGGAAGGCGACGATCGCGGCGCGTCTGTGCGGCGTGGAATTGGAGGTGCGCGGCGCCAGATCAAATGAATTGGCCGATTGGCTATGGGATTTCGACGCCCGGCCGTTAAGCGATGACGACCGGGCCGGGGCGGGCGGCTTGGCGCGGCAGAGCCGGACCGGATTTTCTGGTCAGTTGTTCAAGACCGACGGCTTTCTTGCCGCGCATCCGTTTGGCACCGTGCCCGCGGCGTTCAGCCCGGATGGTACGATAGGCATCTTCGAATCTAACTCTATTGCCCGCGCGGTGGCGCGTCTACGCAGGCATGGACCCGAACTGTACGGCGATGATCCTTATACCGCAGCGCGGATCGACAGTTTTCTCGACGCTAGTCTAGTATTCGCCCGGGATGGGCAGATTTATTTGCTGTCCCTTGGGAACAGCACCATCGACAAAGCCATCCACGGCAACGCGGCGAAAGCTTTCGAAACCTATTTGAATGGTTTTGAAGCCGCCCTGGCGTCGGCGAATGGTTATCTGGTCGGCGATGATCTGAGCCTGGCCGATATCGTTTTCGCAGCGGAGCTTTGTTCGTTTGCCCGGGAAGCAGCCCACTACGAGCGCCTGGCGGGAGCTGATCTGCCGGTTATTTTCCATTCCGGCATTCGGGCGGCATACCCAAGGGCTCTGGACCATTTTGAAACGCTGTGCGCCCACCCGGCCTTCGCGCCGGACATCGCGCCCTTCATGGAGAAAATAGTTAAACGGCGGCTTCTGGCCGCCGCCAAATAGAATCTAGTGCCGGGATTGCGTCGGCGGTGTTTCGCTTGCCAGGTCCAGGTCGTCTTCGGCCGACAGCGCGCCGGTCGAGCTGGCGGCCAGAATTTCACCCGCCGTGGCGCCGGCCGAGGTCGCGGCGTAGGCCGCAAATTCCAGCATGGTGAGCGCCATGCATTTGGGGCAGATGTTTTGGGCCGTCATGGCCCGCATCAAATCACCACCGACCGTTTCATCGATCAGATTACGAATTTCTTCCTCGTATTCGTCAGCGTGCTTGAAGTCATCTTCCATGTCGGCCCCAACGCGGTTTGGATTGAATACCTTGAAGCTTATCAGGCCGGCTGCAGCAATGCGAGGCAGCGCTGGACATCAGAATTTTTTATAACTGGACCAGCATTTCCGCCCGGCCGCTGGAACCGTTGTCAAACAGTGGAATGGATAACATTGAACGGGGTGCCGTCGCTCACGGAGTCAAGAAGAACCCATTCGTGAAACAGGGGTTGGTCCCAAGGCGGGTTGCCGACGATCGAGTTCAAAGTATACGTACCGCCAGACGCAATCGCGACGCCGCCCAAGCCAAAACTGCTGCGATAAGTCGCAACACTGGCAGGCTCCAGATTATAGTCGATATCCGTGAGAATGTTTACCGGACCAGGTGCGGCGGCGAACAGGCCATCGTATACTGGACCTCATCCAGGACCGAGCCTCCCTTTCGTTCGATCTGGCGCCGGCCCAGGTACTCGGTCTTCGCCAATCGGAACAGCAATCCGCCCCGCGGTGCCTCGGATGTGCCTAAATGGGATGTGTCTATATCTACCCAATCCAGAGAGAAGTAGAGACAAGGCCGGTTACGGTGGCTTTTTGCCACCGATCCTGGTGCATGATGTATTGCGTGGGGCGGGGTTCTTCACTTTCGGGGCTGACGGAGGCCGCCATTCATGGTGCAATGGTGGAAATCGGGGCCGGCGAGGGGAGAGATGGATGACACCAGCCAATGAACTAACCGCCACCCAGGCTCGAGAGGCGCTGGATCAGGGGCGGATCAACGCGGCGGAACTGCTCGCCGCCTGTTTGGCGCGCATTACAGAGCGGGACGATATTGTCGGAGCCTGGTGCCATTTGGCCGCTAACCCGGCCCTGGCCGCCGCCAGGAGCCAGGACGAGGGCGCCCGCTTTAAGGGGCCTCTTGCCGGCCTGCCTGTTGGTGTAAAGGACATCATCGACACCGCTGACATGCCCACCACCTATGGCAGCGCCGTCTATGCGGGCCATCGGCCGATCGGTGATGCGGCCTGTGTCGCCTTGGTGCGGGCGGCGGGGGGTATCGTGCTGGGCAAGACGGTCAGTACAGAATTTGCCTATTTTCAGCCGGGCAAGACCGCCAATCCCCATAATCCGGCGCATAGTCCGGGCGGCTCCTCCTCGGGCTCGGCCGCGGCGGTGGCGGATTATATGGTGCCCTTTGCCTTTGGCACCCAAACCGCCGGTTCGGTCATCCGCCCTGCCGCCTTTTGTGGCGTCATCGGTTATAAGGCCTCGTATGGCGCCCTGCCGCTGTTTGGCGTGAAGGCGCTGTCCCACGATCTGGATACCCTGGGCTTTTTTTGCCGCGAAGTGGCCGATATTCACCTGATGCGGGCCGCCCTGGTCGGCGCCCCAGCTAATGCCGCGAGTTCCGATGGCGCGCCCAGAATAGGTCTGTGCCGCACCTCTGAATGGGCCCAGGCGGACGGCGACAGCCAGGCTGCCGTTCTGGCCGCCGCCAAAAGCCTGGAAGCCGCCGGGGCGGTGGTGGTGGATATGGAACTGGCGGCGCCGTTCGCCGACCTGGTGGAGAGCCAAATGCTGGTCATGGCGCAAAACGCTGCCCGCAATCTGGCCTTTGAATATAATCAACGGCGCGAGGGGCTGAGTTCTCACATCATCACCCTGATGGAACAGGGCCAGGCGGTGGATTTCGCCGCCTACCAGGCCGCCCTGGCCGCCGCCGCGCAGGGCCGGCGCCTGCTGGATGAGGTATTCGCGGGGGTGGATGTCCTACTTTGCCCCAGCGCGTCGGGAGAGGCGCCCTTGGGCCTGAAAACCACCGGCAATCCCATCTTTAACCGCCTATGGACCCTGTTGGGCAACCCTTGTGTC
>CAUZBE010000277.1:0-4842 GCA_963577885.1 Alphaproteobacteria bacterium | reverse complement strand
CAGTATATGCCACCCGCCCGGTTGTCACACATCACCCGCGTAATCACCTACCTGAGGCATCCCGGGAACGCCCCAGCTTAACCGAAATCCGGCCGGCCACAAACCTAATCAGTCCGCAATTTCGGTCGCCGGATCAATTCCATCGCGCCCACCGGCCTGCCTGCAGATATGGAATTATCAAGGGTTGATATTGTCGTGCGCCTGCGTGGCGCACGCTAATTTAGTATCGTTCTAAAAAGACTTGACGCCGGCCAGGGTATTTCCATATGGATGCTTAGTGGACGGATCATCATGGCAACAGGAAGGATTAGGTATGTCGCTCAAGGGAAGCAAGACCGAACAGAATTTAAAAGACGCGTTTGCCGGTGAAAGCCAGGCCAACCGGCGCTATTTGTATTTCGCGCAAAAGGCCGATGTCGAAGGTTACAACGATGTCGCGACCGTTTTCCGCTCCACGGCGGAAGGTGAAACCGGTCACGCGCACGGACATCTCGAATTTTTGGAGGAAACCGGAGACCCGGCAACCGGCGAGCCCATTGGCCCGACCGCGCTTAATTTGAAGGCTGCGGTGGCCGGCGAAACCCATGAGTACACGGATATGTACCCTGGCATGACCCGGACCGCGCGTGAGGAAGGCTTCGATGAAATCGCCGATTGGTTCGAGACCCTGGCGAAGGCCGAGAAAAGCCACGCGGGCCGCTTCCAAAAGGCGCTGGATATGCTCGACGACTAGGATACAGGCAATCTGCCTGGCAATTATCATGGGAAAGGGGGCGCCCGTTGGTTCCCCCTTTCTTTTGGCTCTGCGCGGTTGTTTGAAATGACTTCAATTGTATAACTTCCAACGGCTGGCTTCGCCCTGGATGGAGAGGGGGGATATACGTGATGAGTAAGGAAGGCAGCCTGGAGGCCCCGACCCGCCATCCCATTCCCTGGACCGATCCGGATTTTTTCGACCCGGGCAAGATCGATACGGAAATGCGGCGGGTGTTCGACATTTGCCACGGCTGCCGGCGCTGCTTCAATCTTTGCGATACCTTTCCCCGACTGTTCGATCTGATCGACGACAGCCCGTCGGGGGAATTGGATACTGTGCCGTCAAGTAATTTTGCCAAGGTGGTGGACGCCTGCACGTTTTGCGACATGTGTTTCATGACCAAGTGCCCCTATGTGCCGCCGCATGAATTCGATCTGGATTTTCCGCATTTGATGTTGCGCTATCGGGCCGCCGAACACGCACGGAGCGGAGTTGAGGGCTCCGTCGGGTTCCGCCAAAAACAACTGGCCAAGACCGACCGCAACGGCAAACTGGCGGGGAAAATGGCCGGTCTGGCCAATTGGGCCACGGCGGACCGCAATGCCGGCATGCGTCAAGTATTGGCCAGCGTCACCGGCATTCACCCCGCAGCCGCGCTACCAAAATATCATGCAGAGACCTTCATGAACAGGGCAACGGCGGCGCTTGCCCTGAACGCCGAGGCGCCCGGCCATGGCCGCAAGGCGGTAATTTATGCCACCTGCTTTGCCAACTATACCGAGCCCGCCATGGGGATGGCGGCCCGGGCCGTCCTGGCCCACAATGGTGTTTCGACCAAAGTGGTCTACCCCTCGTGTTGCGGCATGCCCCTGTGGGAACAGGGCGATCTAGCCCAGGTTGCCGAGAACGCGCGAAAAGTCGCCACTGAAATGGCTGGGTGGGTCGAACAGGGTCACGCCGTTATCGCCCTGGTGCCATCCTGCGCCTTGATGTTGAAGTTTGAATGGCCGCTGCTATTGCCCGACGACGAGGACGTGCGGCGGCTGTCGGAGAATACCTATGATATCACCGAATATATGGTTGGTTTGGCGCGGGATGAAGGCCTGGCAGAGGGCCTGGCGCCGTTGCCGGGCGGGGTTACCTTGCATCTGGCCTGCCATGCCCGGGCCCAGAACATGGGCGCCAAGGGGGCCGAGATGCTGCGCCTGATCCCCGATACGGAGGTCGCGGTGGTGGAGCGTTGTTCCGGTCACGGCGGCGCCTGGGGCATCATGGCGGATAACTTCGAGGTTGCCCTGAAAGTCGGCAAGTCTGCTGCCCGCCAGGCGCTGAAGGCGAATACTGCCTGGGTGGTATCGGAATGCCCCCTGGCCGCCACCCATTTGCGCCAGGGCATGGAGCGCCTCACCGACGATGCCGTGCCGGGCACCGTGGCCCATCCCATAATGCTGCTAGCCCAGGCCTACGGCCTGGCGCAAGAGGATAACGAGCCATCATGAGCGGCAGATACAGCATCAGCCAGGAAGACCTTCTGCCCACGGCAGCCTATGGCGCGGCACGCGCCGAGCATCGGCGTGCGGTGATTGAGCTGAAACGCTACCGGCGCCTGGAGGTGGGGCCGGTCGCCGCCTTTTATTTCGAAAATTATGCCACCATGTTGTCCCAGATCCAGGAAATGCTGTGGATCGAGAAAGGTGGCGAGGCGCAGATTACCGACGAATTAGCCGCCTATAACCCGTTGATCCCCCAGGGCCGGGAATTGGTGGCCACGATGATGTTTGAAATTGCCGACCCGGCCCGCCGCGAAGACTTGCTGGCCCGGCTGGGTGGCGTCGAAGAGACCGTCAGCCTGGAGGTCGCCGGGCGGAGGATATTGGCCGTGGCGGACCGCGAGGACGGTATCGAACGCACTCGGGCAGACGGCAAAACTTCGTCCATTCATTTTTTGCATTTCCCGTTTCGGGTGGATCAAATTATCGCTTTCCGCGAACCCGGCGCCCGCATCATCGCTGCCATCTCGCATCCCGAATACGGCCATATGGCGGTTCTGCCCGAGGCCATGCGGCAGGCCCTGGCCGAAGATTTCGACTGAAGCGCGTTTCAGCTGCCCAAGCCGGGCATGCTGACGTATCCGGGAAGGGCTTCAATCCGTTTGAACCAGGCGTTTAACCTGCCATAGGGCGCCAATGATATCCCGCCGGCCTCGGCCATTGCCGAATAGGGATAACAGGCGATATCGGCAATGGTTGGGCGATCCAGGGCCAGCCAGTCATGTTCGTCCAGCCAGCTGTCCAGAAGAGCGAGGCTATTGCGGGCCGACGCCTGGGCCTGGGCCAGATCAATATCGCGGTTGAACAGCAGGACGGCGCGGGCCAGGGCGGGGCCGTTCCAGATTTCGTTGGCCGCGAACGACAGCCATTGGAAAACCGTCGCCAGACCCGTGGCATCCGTGGGCAACCATTCTTCTCCGCAATATTTGCGCGCCAGATAGACTAGAATGGCCTGGGAATCGTAGATTACCGCGTCGCCGTCCTCCAGGACCGGTACGGTGCCCAGGAGGCTGCGCGCCAGGTGCACCGGGGTCTTTTGTTCCAGGTCCGGCAGGCTGATGGGCACGACCTCGTGCGTCAGTTCCAGCATGGACAGCAGCAGGCGAACTTTATGGCAGTTTCCCGATAGGGCGGCATCATAGAGTTTCATCTTAGGTTTGGACCTTTGAAAAAATTGTGGCACCAACTGGTCCGATGATATGGGGAGTCTGCGGGAGATGACAATGAAACAATGGCAAATCACGGATGAATGGAGCTTCGACGGTTTGAAACTGGTCGATACCGAGATGCCTGAAGCAGGGCCGGGCGAGGTCTTATTGAAGATGAAGGCTATATCGCTGAATTACCGAGATTACCTGATGGTGGGCCGGGGTTATGGCCGCATGTCGGGGGAGCTTCCCCTGGTGCCGCTCTCTGATGGCGTTGGCGAAGTCATCGCCCTGGGCGAAGGCGTCACTGATGTGGCCATTGGCACCCGTCGGCTACCCTGTTTTATCCAGAATTGGTACGATGGCGACCTGGGCCCAGAGGGATTTTCGGGCGCCCTGGGTGGGCCACTGGACGGTACGGCGCGGGAATACATGAACGTTCCGGTGACCAGTTCGGTGGCGGTGCCGGAACATTTCACGGACCTTGAAGCCGCCACGCTCTGCTGTGCTGCGATCACCGCCTGGAATGCCCTGGCTGAAATGCCGGAAACGGCGGTCCAGGGCGGCACCGTGGTAACCCTGGGTACGGGCGGAGTATCGCTGTTCGCTTTGCAATTAGCCCAAGCCCTGGGCGCCCGCGTCATCGCCACATCATCCAGCCCGGAAAAGCTTGCCAAGCTGCAAGCCCTGGGCGCGGACGGGGTCATCAACTACCGCGAGGTGCCGGAATGGGGCAAGGCGGTTTTAGGGCTGACCGATGGGTTGGGCGCGGATCTTGTCGTTGAAGTGGGGGGTGCCGATACCATCGCCCAATCCATGAGGGCTACCCGTGCGGATGGCAACATGGCCTTGATCGGCAATGTCGGTGGTTCCATCGCCGAGGTAAACCTGCCTCTGGTTTTCATGTTCCGCAAGCGCATGATCGGCATCAGCACGGGCAGCGTCACCGACTTCGGCGACATGATGGCATTTCTGGATAAAAAGACCGATTTTCACCCTGCCTTAGACGGGCATATCTATGACTTTGATGGTCTGAGCGAGGCTTTGCAGGCGCTGCCCAAGGGCCAGCATTTCGGCAAGATCGCGGTGCGGGTCGGCTAGAACCAAGGCAAAATCGCCAGCAAAGAGGTATAAGCGCCCGTGGCTAGCAGAATGGTCAGGACCAGGGAGCGAAACAGGCCCTCATCCAGCCGGACCGACAGGCGCTGGCCGAGGAAGGCGCCCAGCAAGGTCGGCAGGGCCGCCGACGCCGCCGTCCACCCAATCTGGCCGCCGATAGCGCCGAACGCAACCTGCAGGGCCAGGGCTGCGCCGTAGGATAGGGCGAACAGGCAAAGGGTACAGGCGCGCAGGGGAACTTTCGCCATGCCTCTGGCCGACAGATACA
>CAUZBE010000276.1:0-4849 GCA_963577885.1 Alphaproteobacteria bacterium | reverse complement strand
CATGGCCAAGAAAGCCGAAGACCTTGGCTTTGACTCCATCTGGTATGCGGAGCACCCGGCGGTTCCGGTGCATTCGGAAAGCCCGTTCCCTTCGACCGGTGGTGAGATTCCATGGACTTATTCCCATTTCACCGAACCCTATATCGCCCTGGCGCGGGCCTCGGCGGTAACCACACGTATCAAGCTGGGGACCGGCATAACCCTGGTGCCGGAGCGCAACCCGCTGCTACTGGCGAAAGAAATCGCCACCTTGGATCTATACAGCGGCGGGCGGTTCATTTTCGGCGTGGGCACCGGCTGGCTGAAAGAGGAGACCGAGCTCATGGGCGGCGATTTCCCCCATAGATGGAGCCAGACTCGAGAAGCCCTGGACGTCATGAAAAAGCTTTGGACCCAGGAGGAAGCGGAGCATCACGGCAAATATTTCGATTTCCCCCTGGTGCGTTCGTATCCCAAACCGGCACAGAAACCCTATCCCCCGATTCTGATTGGCGGCGCGGCAAAAAACGTGTTGCAGCGCGTGGTGGATCATGCCGATGGCTGGCTGCCCAATCGGGTCACCCCGGCGGAATTGGAAAATAGCCGGCGGCAAATCGAAAAATTAGCCACCGCCGCCGGGCGCGATCCAAATACTATCACCATCACCGTTTACGGCCAGGAACCCGACCGGGCCGCGTTTAAATCCCTGCAGGATGCCGGCGCGGATAGGGTCGTGGTACGGCCCGAATACGTCAAAACCGAGGCCGAGATGGGCGCGCAGCTAGAACGCATCGCTGAAGCGGTGTTGTGAAGGGCTGCTATTGTAAGGCGACACATGGCTTTAGGTGCTCCAGGATCCGGGGTACAGTGGGATATTCGGAGATACTGCCGAACCGGCCGGCCAAAATCGCATTTTCCCAAGGTGCTGCAACTGTCAAGTTGACTGGACAGTTGACGGTTCACTTGAAAGAAGGCGAAACTATCAAACAATGCAATGAGTTAGGCCGAGTGCGCTGGAGCCGATGGAAGCACCCAGCCGTTCATTGTTTCCTACCGGATTGCGGGTTACCCTGACGGGTAGTTTACCCTCGATAGCAGACATGGCGGCGCAACCGGCAAACGGTCGAAGATGACCCAAATCGAGCATCACGCGCCGCCAATCATCTTTGTTTACATGTTCGCCACAGCCATCGATTATTGCCCGATGCAACCTGCCCACCTTACTTCCGATATCACCCTTGATGCCGCCTATGATTGGCTTTGTCAGCGGCGTCGTAGGTATCCAGCGGATGCCCATGTCTAGTCGTTTCAGCGTCACTAGCCAGATGGGAAACGGCGGATACAGGACGACCTTCTTGCCGGTGAATACCGCTTTGCCGTGCTCGACCGGATTACCCTGTCCGATTGCAGTGATATCGATCTGCTGGGCCGGTGCATGAAGCGTATATTGGAACGTGGCGGCTGGTTCTTCGACCATGAGCGCGGCATATCGCTGGGCTGTCCCCATCTTATACGATAGCAAGCCCGCTGATGGCGGCGTTCTTTTTGCATGAGCTTGATGAGCGGATGGAACGCACCGGCTTTTTCTATGTCCGGTTCATGGATGACGTTCTTATCCTTGCACCATCGGGCTGGATGCTGCGCCGGGCGGTGAAGGCGATCAACGAGGTGCTGGGGTGATCACCGCTGGGAAAGCATCGCGACAAGACTTTCACATTCAAAGCCCAAAAATGAGAATAAACATTAATTGGAGCTTTAATTTAGGCCCAACGCCGAATGCTGTGGAGCGTTATCCGCCGTAGTTGGCGGGCTAGGGTCAAGGTCTTTCATCTAGGAAACTGCCCTCTAGAACACGCCCTTCTCCCGCATGGCGGCAATGTCAGTGTCGGTGTAGCCGATGGCGAGCAGGTTGGATTCCGTGTGCTGGCCCAGTTCGGGCAAATCGAACACCACCTTGCCCGGCTCGTGGCGGAATTTCATGGGGATGCCGATGTGTTCCCAGCCGCGCTCGTCCTCGATGATCATTTCTCGGTGCCGCAATTGCGGGTCGTCGGCGCCTTGGCGCAAGTCGTTGACGGGGGCGAAGGCGGCGTCAACGCTGGCGAACCAGTCTACCCAATAGGCCTGGGTTTCGGAGAGGAACTTTTCGGTCAGGAATTCCTTGGCCGGCAACTGGTTAGGCCCAGGGGGTGGCAGGCACACCTCGATCAGGTCCGGGCGGCCCATCTTGTTCAGGATGGCGGCGGCAAAATGCATCTCGGCCCCGCCCAGGACGATATGTTTGCCGTCCTTGGTGGCATAGATGTTGTACATGGCGTTGCCGCCCCAGCTGCGTTCGTCCTTGGGGTTGGGCGCGCGTTTTTCCGCGAAAACCGGGCCCACATTATTGGGCATGGCGGCGATCAGGCTGTCCATCATGGCTAGGTCGATATAATCGCCCCTGTCTGTGTCCCGGCGCCGGTACAGGGCCATCAGCACCGCCGAGAGGCCCATCATGGAGGACAGCATGTCCGCATTGGCGATGCCCGGAATGGCCGGCTGGCCGCCGGGGCCCACATTGACGCTGAGGATGCCCGCATAGGCCTCCGTCGCCATGTCGTGGGCCGGTTTTTTGGCGTACGGCCCGTCCTGGCCAAAGGCCGAGAGCGAGGCATAGACGATGCCCGGATGGCGCGCGGCGACCGCATCATAGCCGACGCCCAGTCGGTCAACCACGCCGGGGCGGAAGGCCTCTATCATCACATCGCAGCTTTCCGCCAGGCGCAGGGCGGCCTCCACGCCGTCCTCGGTCTTCAGGTTCAGCTGCACGCTTTGTTTGTTGCGGTGGGTGTTGGCAAAAAATACCGTGGTCCCGTCGCGGTCCGCACCGATCACCCGGTTCGGCTCGCCCCCGTTGATGGGTTCCAGCTTGATCACCTCGGCGCCATGGTCCGCCATCATTTGGGTGAGCAATGGCCCCGGCAGGAACAGGGAGAGGTCGAGGACGCGGATACCTTCGAGTTTCATGGTCGGTTTCTCCTCTTTTTTTATCTGGGGCCATAATATGGCCCTTGTCGTGCATTCAAGCGCCCAAGTTCCGGCACCTGGGGCTGCGCGTCTCAATGGCGCTAGTCCTCGCGGCCATCGATTGTTCCAGCCAATGGCCGCTGCGTCCGCTGGATTTGCATCAGATCGCATTGTCCGAACGCAGTTTGGCGATTTCGTCCGAGGAATAGCCCAATTCGGCCAGGATGTCTTCGCTGTCGGCACCCAGCTTGGGGCCGGGCCGGGCCGGGATGGGTTCGCCCAATCGAATGGGGTTGTTCATCAATTTCAGGCCACCGGGCTTGTCCGGATGGTCCACGTTCTGCACCCCGCCCCGGTCGCGGAAATAGGGATTATCAAGGGCCTGGGCCAGATCATTGACCGGGCCGGCGGGTACGGCGCCGGCAAAATGCTCCAGCCAGGCGGCGGTGGTGCGTTTGATTAATACCGCATCCAGCATCAGGGTCAGATCGTCGCGGTGTTCGTGCCGGCCTTCATAATCCCCGAAGCGCGGATCAGCCTTCCACGCCGGCTGTTCCACCTTATCGCACAAGGCCTCCCAGAATTTCTGGGTTTGCGCCATGATAAAAATCCAGCCGTCCTGGCTGCGGTACAATTGCGAGGGCACGATGAAAGGATGGCCGGAGCGGGGCACTCGACCAGTCACCTCGCCCTCGTTGAGGTACCACACGCCCGGATAGCTCAATTGATGCATGGCCACATCATATAGGGAAACCTCCAAATCCCGGCCCTGGCCCGAAATTTTTGCCTCGTTGATGCCTGCCAAAAGGGCCAAAGACGCGGTCAGTCCGGTCAGGTAATCGACGATGGACAGGCCCATACGCGCCGGCGGGCCGTCCGGCTCGCCGCTGAGGGTCAGGAACCCGGCCTCCGCCTGCATCAGGAAATCATAGCCGGGCCAGCCGGCCCGCTCCCCATCGCTGCCATAGGCGGAGACATGGGTGCAGACGATGGCCGGATTGTAAGGCGCCAGGTCGCCGTGGCGCAGGCCCAGCTTGCCCGGCTGGTTGCCCCGCAGGTTATTGACCAGGCCTCCGGCGGTGGCGACCAATCGGTGCAGCACCGCTTTGCCGTCCGGGTGCTTCAGGTCCAGGGACAGGGAACGTTTGTTGCGGTTGAAGGCCTGAAAGAACTGCGAGTCGCCCTCCCCCAGATAATGCGGCCCGACGCTGCGGGAGACATCGCCACCCGTCTGGCGGTTTTCAATCTTGATTAGATCGGCGCCCAGGTCGGCCAGAAAGCCGGTTCCATAGGGCCCCGCCCCGTAATGCTCCACCGCGATGATGCGCAGCCCGGCGAGGGGCAGGTTCACGCCGGGTTCCTATCGATCAGCTGCCGGGCGATGATAATGCGCTGCATCTCGTTGGTGCCCTCGCCGATGCACATCAACGGCGCGTCCCGGTAATAGCGTTCAACATGGAATTCCTTGGAATAGCCATAGGCGCCGTGAATGCGCATGCATTCAGTGGCGTTTTCCAGGGCCGATTCAGAGGAGAACAGCTTGGCCATGCCCGCCTCCATATCGCAGCGTTCGCCCCTGTCATAGGCTTTGGCGGCAGCTTCCACCAGCAGGCGCGAGGCCTCGCACCGGGTCGCCATGTCGCCCAGTTTAAGCTGGATCGCCTGGTGCTGACAGATCGGCTTGCCCATGGTTTCGCGCACCTGGGAATAGGCGGTGGCGGCCTTGAGCGAGGCATTGGCTATACCGACCCCGCGGGCTGCTACATTGATGCGGCCCAGCTCCAACCCGCCGACCGCATGGCGAAAGCCGGAACCTTCGGCGCCGCCGATCAGGCGGTCGGCGGGAATACGATAATCTTCGAAA
>CAUZBE010000275.1:0-4872 GCA_963577885.1 Alphaproteobacteria bacterium | reverse complement strand
CCACGCTGGCGCCCGGCCCACATAGCTCAGGGGTAGAGCACTCCCTTGGTAAGGGAGAGGTCGAAAGTTCGAATCTTTCTGTGGGCACCATTTTTTCAATGGTTTAGCGGATAATACATTTTCTCCGCAATTGACATCCCCACCATACCCCCACTAAATCGTATCATTAATTGGTCAGAGACCACGTTTCTGGAGAAAAACCAGTCCACCTATTTTCCCATCGGCGCCTGGCACCGCCTGGAAAATCCCGGCAAGGTCGACTTGAAACTAATTCAAATGCAATCCGGTACCTACCTGGGCGAAGATGACATCGTGCGCAAGGACGACGATTACCGCCGTGACAGCAATAACTGATCCCTGATACCAGAGCAGTTCCGGGCTATCCGGCCACCACTTTCAGGCGCTGCTTCGCTTTGATGGCCCGACCTGGCGCCAGGTCGTTCAAGACCCGAAACCAAATTTCGTTAAAGCGGCCATAGGGCAGGGTTCGGGCCAGACCGGCAAGGTTATCGTCCGGCCGGGCCGTCACCACCAGCAACCGCTGGGCCCGCACGCCGGCCGCCTGGGCCGCGCTAATACGGCGAAACGACTGGCCCGATTGCCGGAAGGGCTGGGCCCAACGCTGGGCTTGTTCGGTTGGCGAAACGAACACGAAGCGGTAAAAAAAATTTCTATCCCGCCGGATCGCCAGAGCCCGAAGCCTGACCGCGCCATTTTCGCCGCGCCCCTCGGCCCAGCCAGTGGCGGCGCCATGGCCGTCGATCACCAGGCTTTCAGCATCCCGCAGGCGGGTCTTTTTGGCCCAACCATGGCGCAAATAGTCCATCGCCGTGCGCGCGCCATCCGCTGGCGCCACATCAAAGATCAACGCCGCGCCGGCAGGATGGCGCCCGGTAACCTGGGACGGGCTGTTGCGCAGACGAAAGCCGGCTGGCGCCTCAAATTCAAAGCGCAGCTCCGGATGGATAAATTTTTGCCCCCTGACGACGCCCTGCACTGGATCGTCGCCGAACATGATGCCGTCGATCCGGTCCAAATATTCATCCCGCGCCCAGCGTCCCGCACCAACCCCTTTCGATGCGGCCCGCTGGGCCTGTTTTACCCGTTCCACCGTGCGTGGATGGGTCGACATAATATTGAATTCATCGACCTTGCCTGGCTCCAGGCCCAGCACCTGCGCTTCGACCATGGAATGCTCGCGCAAGCTGCCCAGAAACGATGCCATGGCATCGGCGTTGTAGCCGGCCCGGCTCATGTAACGGACGCCCAGGGTATCCGCCTCGAACTCGTGCTCGCGGGAATAGCCTTTGATGGCAGCTAGGGCGACGGTTTGACCTATCTCCATTAAATCCGACGGCAACCCGGCGGCGCGCAGGCCCACGGCGCCTAGCAATAGGCCCAGTTGCGCAATCTGCTGGGCCGTGCGGCGCTCGGCGCCATGACGGGCCGTAATGTGGGCCAGCTCGTGGCTCAAAACCCCGGCCAACTCCGCCTCGCTCGACGCCAGGACCAGCAAACCGCGGGTGATGTACACATACCCACCCGGCAACGCGAAGGCATTGACGATCTGCGTGTTCAGGATCGTGAAACGATAGGGGTATTGCTGATATTCCGTCTGCTTCGCCAACCCCAGACCAATATTCTGCACGTACCCGGCCAGGCGGCGGTCTTCGTAGGCGCCACCAAAGGATTGCAGAATCTTCGGATGGTTCTGGCGGCCCTCGGCGATGTCATCCTCGATCGATTGCAAGCCGGTAAAACTACCCCGCCCCGATGCCGCGTTGGGCGCCGCGCAGCCGGCCAGCCCCGCCAAGGCAGCGCTGCCCGCAACCCCGGCCAAGACCTGGCGCCGGTTAATCAAATGGTTAGGTTGGTCAAGGCACATCCAAACGGCATCCAGGCTATAGGTCGGCATTTTCCGCCGGTTCGGCGTGGGGCGCGCTGTCGCCTTCCCGCCACATCCAATATGTTAACTGCGCGTCGGCGTTCACGGCAACCACCCGATGCCGGCCGGCGCGGTCGATGGCATGCAAGGTGATGCGCTGGATCAAGCCGCCGCGCAGTTGACGCCGATCGTCGATCGCCTCATCGACGGCGGCCGCCAGCGACAGCCCCATTTTCACATATAATACAATGGCCCGCGAGGTGCCGGCGCGGATGGCCATTTCGCCCGTCCCCGTGCAGGCCGCCGCACCGTACCGGCTGTCGGCATAGCAGGCCGCGCCAATGATGGGGCTATCGCCCAGGCGACCGGGGTACTTCCAGGCCCAGCCGGAGGTGGAGACGCCGGGCATGATTTCCCCTTTGCCGTCCAAAGACAGAAAAACCGTGGTATCCATGCCTTTTTCTGGATCGATCGCTTGTTGGCATAGCTCGGCAAGAGGTACATCGGGCCACTTTTCCCGGTCCGCCGCCGAAACGTTCGCTTCGAACCATTCACGCCACACCCGTTCCGAATTAGGGATTAGATTGTCCGCGGTCTTGGCGCCGATTTCGGCCGCGAAACGCGCCGCTCCCTCGCCAACCAACATTTCATGGGGCAGGCGTTCCAGCGCCGCGCGGGAGACGGAAATGGGATGTAGGAAACCTTTCAAGGCGCCGACCGCCCCACTACGGAAACTGCTGCCATCGATCATGGCAGCGTCCAGTTCCACCTCGCCCAACAGGTTGGGCCAGCACCCCGGCCCACGGTACGGATTGAAATCTCCGCCTCGACCAACCGTATGCTCGCCTCGATCGCATCAAGGCCGCCCGCACCCGCACCCAGCATTTTTGCGGTCTCGCCGACCCCCGGCGTAGCTTCGGAATTGGTCACCAAAATACTCGCCATCGCAGCCCCGCACATTCTCAAAAAATACACCGCATGGCCAGCTCTTGACCTATCGCCTCTCGCGCCAACATATAGGCCTCTGTCGCCCCTGGAACAATCCGGGTCTCACGGCATTTTCGTCTACAGCATGACTAATGTTAGGGGCCGGTATGGGGATATCAGAGGGGCTATCGCACAAAATATGGCTTGCTGTGGCAATCGGCGGCCTGATCGCCCTATTGGGCCTGGGCGTCCGCTCTACTTTCGGCTTGTTCCTAGCGCCAATGTCGGCCGATTTGGGCTGGGGGCGCGAAGTCTTCGCCCTAGCCATCGCCACTCAAAACCTGATGTGGGGCCTAAGCCAGCCCGTGGCCGGGATGATCGCCGACCGCTTTGGTACGGCCCGGGTTCTGGCGCTCGGCGGCCTGCTCTATGGCTTGGGCATATATGGCATGGCGCAGGCGTCTAGCCCCTCCATGCTGTATATGACCGGCGGCCTGTTGGTCGGCTTGGGTATGTCCGGGGCATCCTTTCCCCTTGTCTTGGCGGCCCTGGGCCGGATGGTGCCGGAACGACGGCGCACCCTGGCCTTTGGCATTACCACGGCCGCCGGCTCCTTGGGTCAATTCCTGTTAGTACCTTTGGGGCAGCAATTTTTGGTGGTTTACGGATGGCCGACCGCACTAGTGCTCCTGGCACTGTTGGTTGCCTTGGTCATCCCCTTGGCGACGGCCATGCGCGGCCGCGGGCAGGAAAGCGCCGGCGTCGCGAAACAATCCATGGGCCAGGCGCTGCGAGAGGCGGGGCGGCATTCCGGGTATCTTTATCTCACCGCCGGGTTTTTCGTCTGCGGCTTTCACGTTAGCTTCATCGGCACCCATATGCCGGCCTATGTTACCGATCGCGGCCTTTCGGCTGAAATTGGCGCCTGGTCCTTGGCGACAGTGGGCCTGTTCAATGTCCTTGGCGCTATTCTGGCGGGCATTCTGGGCAATCGATTTCAAAAGAAAATTCTTTTGAGCCTGATTTACCTGGCCCGCGCCGTGATCATTACGGTGTTCATCATGTTGCCAATAAGCCCTGCGACGGTGCTGCTGTTCTCCGCCGCCATAGGTCTGACGTGGTTGTCCACAGTGCCCTTGACCAGCGCCATCGTGGCCCAGATATTCGGTCCGCGCTATATGGCGACTTTATTCGGTTTCGTCTTTCTATCGCACCAATTTGGGTCGTTTTTAGGCGTTTGGCTGGGCGGTTATATGTTTGATCGAAGCGGCTCCTACGACGTGGTCTGGTGGCTTGGCGTTGCCCTGGGATTATTCGCCGCACTGGTGCATTTACCCATAAACGAGCGCCCCGTCGCCCGCCTAGCGGCCGCGGAGTAGCACAATCGGCCAAATCCATGGATTTGGGGCAAATTTGCGGCAATCTTGATGAAATATTAAGCTATTCAGTGAGTTAATATCGAAGTCTCGGGACTGCCCTACGCACATTTTGCCGCCGGGTTGGGCAGTAACGACTTGAGGTATGGACATGGCGCAATTAACGGCTGAATTGATCTCCCGCCTTCGCGACGAAAACTCGCCAAGTGTGCGCCAGGAAACCCTAGCGCTGCTAACCACCGAGTTTAATCAACCGGCCCCGCAGCCCAGCGAACAACAGCTGGCGGAATCGATCTTCCGCATCATCGCGCGCGACACCGACGTGACCGTGCGCCGTGTCCTGGCCGAAGACTTGAAGGATAATTCCGCCGTGCCATAGGAACTGGCGCTGACATTGGCCCGCGACGTCGCCAAAGTGGCGACGCCCATGCTACTCTATTCCCTGGTTTTCACGGATCAGGAACTGATTAATATCGCGCGCAGTCAGCCGGAAGCCTGGCAACAGGCGATAGCGCGGCGCCAGACCATCTCGGCCCCAGGTTCAGACACCCTGGTGGAAACAGGCAACAAAAACCTTGCCGTAACTCTGTTGCGCAATCATGGCTCGGACATTTCCGACAACACTTCGAACAAAGTGATCAATCGTTTTGCCGACAGCGAAGGGGTGACGACGGGCCTGGTTCA
>CAUZBE010000274.1:0-4896 GCA_963577885.1 Alphaproteobacteria bacterium | reverse complement strand
GGCTCCCTTGACTGGATCCACGCCATCATCCTTGTCGGGCCTTCAGTGAGTTTTTCTGCGCATACATGGCCTGATCCGCAGCTTCCATGGCGTCCTGTGCCGATTGGCCTTGCTTGAAGGTGGTGACACCGTAGGACGCGGTGATGGTCAATTCAATGCCATCATGTAGCACCGGCGTATTGGTGATCGCCTGGGCCAACTGCCGGCCTTTTACCAACGCCTGGGCTTGATCCGTATGGCTGAGAATTACACCGAATTCATCGCCGCCGAGGCGCCCGAGCATGTCAGATCGACGCAAGTTATCTGTTAAGGTCTTAGCCACATGCGACAATATCGCATCACCGGCCGCATGACCGCACTTGTCGTTGATCTCTTTGAAATCGTTCAGGTCGAAATAAACCAGACTGGACACGGCGTCATAGCGATTATTGTATGAAATCGCACGGCTCATTTCCCGCACGAAGGCGCGCCGGTTGGGAACGGGAACCAGGGTATCCTGATCGGCCAGACGTTCCAAGTGGACCAAACGGCTGTTCACCCGCTCCACATCCGCCCGGAGGTTCTCCACCTCCTGCATCAGGGCCATGATGGCCTGCCGCACTTTCGGCGTCAGCTCCAGCTCTGGTATCCCCATTACGGAGGCGCTCTCGGACAGCGCCGCTCCCCCTAGGCCAGAGGACAAGGCGTAACTTGCCGCCGCCGACGCGGGATTGCGGCGTTGCGCTGTGGTGGACCGTGTGGGGCGCGTCTCGTTAATCTTCATAAGCTTAATATTTGCCTTCCGTGTCGCGGATCATCCGAATCCATGACATATATCGCCGTCTAACCTAAAGGTTAACAAAGCTTTCCGCGGAGCCTAATAAGCAATTGTACCTGCACTAATTTAATCACTGATGAGGCAATTTCCAGAGTAGCCATATTCCAGGTGGGTCTAAACCCAGCAAAGTCCTATAATCCTCGGCCAAAACAGCCCGCCAGCGGGCCGGATCACGGCGCAACCTATATCTATCAGCGTGGAGAGTGGATATGACGAAAACAGAGCTACAGGTCGGTGTTATAATGGGTAGCCGCTCTGATTGGCCGACCATGCGCCATACGGTTGAGGTTCTGGAAGAATTGGGCGTTGCGGTGGAAAGCCGCGTGGTCTCCGCCCACCGTACGCCAAAGCGCCTGTATGATTATGCCGCCGCCGCCGCCGAACGGGGTCTTTCGGTTATTATCGCGGGCGCCGGTGGCGCCGCCCACCTGCCGGGCATGACCGCCTCTATGACCAATCTACCCGTACTGGGCGTGCCGGTGGAAAGCAAGGCGCTGCAAGGGATGGACAGCCTGCTCTCCATTGTGCAGATGCCCGCTGGCATTCCAGTAGGCACCCTAGCCATCGGCCGCGCTGGCGCCATCAATGCCGGCCTGATGGCGGCCGCCATCATTGCGCTGCAAAACTCGAAAGTCGCCGCCGCGCTAGCCGCCTGGCGGGCCCGTCAAACCGACGCCGTGCCCGATTATCCTACCACGGACGAGGAGGGAGGCTAACCCCCATGACCCCCCTTCCCCCCGGTAGCCGCATCGGCATTCTGGGCGGCGGCCAATTGGGACGGATGTTGGCCCTGGCGGCGGCACCCCTCGGCTACCGCTGTCATATTTTTGGGCCGGAGGATCAACCGCCGGCGGGTCACGTGGCTGACAGGGTCACCGTCGCAGATTATCTGGATGAAAACGCTTTGAGCGAATTCGCCGGATCAGTCGATGTTGTGACCCTAGAATTTGAAAACGTGCCCGCCGCCTGTCTGGATTTCCTGGGCCAGCGGGTGCCCGTGCGGCCCGGCCCCGGCGCCCTTGCCACGACCCAGGACCGCCTGGTGGAAAAGGACTTCGCCAACTCTGTCGGCGCTGCCACCGCACCCTACGCTGCCGTCGACACTCTGTCTGATTTAACGGGCGCCATGGCGGCGATCGGCGCTAGGGCGGTCTTGAAAACCCGACGCCTGGGCTATGACGGCAAAGGCCAGGTGATGCTGGATAAAAGCACCGATCCAGCGCAGGCTTGGCAAGCCCTGGGCGGTGCGCCGGCGATCCTGGAAGGATACATCGCCTTTGATGGTGAGGTTTCCGTTATCGCTGCCCGCGGCCTGGATGGCGCGATCTCGGCCTATCCCCCCATCGCCAACCACCACCGAAATCATATTCTGGAAAAATCAGAGGTTCCGGCTGATTTGAACGCCGTTCAGGCCACTCGCGCCATCGCCATCGCCACCGATCTGGCCATGGCGTTGGATTATGTCGGCGTGCTGGCAGTGGAATTGTTCGTCGTGGGCGATAAGCTTCTGGTTAATGAAATCGCGCCTCGGGTGCATAATTCTGGGCACTGGAGCATCGAGGGCGCGGTGACCAGCCAGTTCGAACAGCATATCCGGGCCATCTGCGGCCTGCCCCTCGGCGTCATGGCCCTGCGAGGCCGGGTCGTGATGCAAAATCTGATCGGCGATGATGTGGATCTGGTGCCCGGCCTTTTGGCGGAGCCAGGCGCTAACGTTCATCTTTATGGCAAAACAGAGGCCCGCCTAGGTCGCAAGATGGGTCACGTCACCCGGGTTATTCGCGAAGATAGTGCATCATGATCTGGGGCCTGGGCACCCGTCTGTTGCACCTGCTGGACCCAGAAACTGCCCATCGGTTGACCATCCGCACTCTGCGTCTGGGCCTGGGCCCAAAGACCGCCCCCGGTGGCGACCCGATCCTGTCCAGCCACCATTGGGGCCTGGATTTCCCAACCCCCCTGGGCATCGCCGCCGGATTTGATAAGAATGCCGAGGTGCCGGAGCAAATTGGGCAAATGGGTTTTAGCTTTGTCGAAGTCGGCTCCGTCACGCCACGGCCACAGCTCGGCAACCCTCGGCCCCGGTTGTTTCGCCTCCCTCTTGATGGGGCGGTGATTAACCGGAACGGCTTCAACAATGACGGCCTGGACGCAGTCGCCCGGCGTCTCGCGCCACTACAAAACAGGCACTTTGTGCTGGGCGCCAATTTGGGCGCCAACAAGGACAGCGCTGACCGGATCGCCGATTATGCCGCCGGGATGGCGGTATTAGGACCATTGGCCGATTATGTGGTGATCAACGTATCCTCGCCTAATACCCCCAGCCTGCGCGACTTGCAAAGCCGGGCGCATCTGGAGTCACTATTGGATGGCGTGCGCCGGGCCGGCCCCAATCCACCACCCATTCTGGTCAAGATCGCCCCGGACTTCAACGATGAGGGCCTGGCCGATCTAGCGGCAACACTGTTGGCCCTGGCGGTGGATGGCGTGATCATCGCCAATACCACAATCGGCCTGCGCGACGGCTTAAAAAGCCCCCATAGCGGTGAAACAGGTGGCCTAAGCGGGAGACCCTTATTTGATTTTTCAACGCAACAACTGGCAGCCTTTTACAGGCTTACGGAGGGGCGTATCCCACTAATCGGCGTCGGCGGTATCGACAGCGTGGATACCGCCTATGCCAAGATCCGCAGCGGCGCCTCGCTGATCCAGCTATACACCGGCCTGGTTTACCAAGGCCCCGGTCTGATCCCGGCGATCACGGAGGGCCTCGCCCAGCGCCTGCGCCGGGACGGTCTCAGCAGTATCACCGAGGCCGTTGGCGCCGATTTGAAATAATACAGCCGAACGCAACTACCCGCGAGCGGCCTCGTGGGCGGCCAGGGCGGCCAAGCTGACCAGATCGCCGACTGAGGCGCCCATGGCAGCAATCTGCACCGGTTTTGACAGGCCGACCAAAATCGGCCCAATCACCGTGCACCGGCCTAGTTCCTGCAACAGCTTGGAGGCGATGTTGGCGGAATGCAGTGCCGGCATGATTAAGACGTTGGCCGATCCCGACAGCCGGCAAAAGGGATAGAGTTTCTTCAATTCCGGGTTCAAGGCCACGTCCGCCGACATCTCGCCATCGTATTCAAAGTTGGTGACCCTGGAATCCATCAGCGAAACCGCTTCGCGCACTCGAAGGGAGCTGGTCCAGCCGGGGTCGCCAAAATTTGAATAAGACAGCATGGCGACCCGTGGCACATGTCCCAGACGGCGAGCGACTTCGGCCGTCTGCATGGCGATATCCGCCATCTCCACCGAGGACGGCAACTCGTGCACCGTGGTATCGGCCACAAACACCGTTTGCCCGCGTGTCAGCACCATGGACAGGCCGAAGACGCGCTGCCCCGGTTGCGCATCGATGACCCGGCGCACATCGCCATAGGCGGCGTTATAACTGCGCGTCACACCGGTCACCAGAGCGTCCGCGTCACCCACTGCGACCATGCAGGAGGCATAGATGTTGCGGTCCTGATTGACCAGTCGCTGGCAATCCCGATACAGATAGCCACTACGCTGCAACCGCGCATAGAGGAATTCAGCATAGTGCTCGTTACGCTCCTGGCTTAGGCGCGCGTTGAGAACTTCTACCCCCTCCAGGCTATCCAGGCCCAGGCGCTCCATTGTCACGGCCACCTGTTTCTCGCGGCCAATCAACACTGGGGTGCCATAGCCGGACTCGTAAAAGCTGAGCGCGGCGCGGATCACACGCTCTTCCTCGCCCTCGGCAAAGACCACCCGCTTGTTCTCGGTGCGCACCTGGTCGAAGATCAATTGCAGGGTACCAGCGGTGGGATCCAGGCGGCGGCGCAGCTCCAACTTATAGGCCGCTTCGTCCTCGATCCCGCGGCGGGCGACGCCGGTGCGGATCGCCGCCTTGGCCACGGCCATGGGTATTTCCGTCATTAGGCGCGGATCGAACGGCGCGGGAATTATATATTCCGGGCCATAGCGCATGTGGGACTTACCATAGGCTTCGGCCACTTCGTCTGGCACGTCCTGACGGGCCAATGCCGCCAAGGCCTGGGCGGCGG
>CAUZBE010000273.1:0-4916 GCA_963577885.1 Alphaproteobacteria bacterium | reverse complement strand
GCGGCGGTCCCGGCACTATCCGCGCTCCACCCAATTAGGCCGGGAACCACACCCATGCCGCCATAGAAAAAAGTATAGAGTATGGCGTTACCCTGGGCCCGTCTGGGCGGCGACATGATCGAGATCGCCCGGCCCATGATGATACCGGCGGGAGCGGCAGCGAACAGGCCGATCGCGGCGCACAGCAGATACGGCTGATCAGACCAAGGCAAGGTGGCGGTCGCGATGGCTGCGAGGTAACAGCATATGAGCAGAATGAGACCGGGCCGGCCCGTACGATCTGCCAGATAGCCGCCCAGCGGCAGCGCCGGCAACGCGGCCAAACTGGCTAGGCTAACAGCGCGCCCCGCAGCCGCCACGTCCAGGCCTCGCTCGACCAGCAACGCCGGGCCAAACGAAAGAAACGAAAAATAGGCTAGGTTGAAGACCATCCAAAGCACGCCGGCGAAACAGACCAAGACGAGTTCGTGCCGGGGCAGGCGAAAACCGGCCCAGCCATGCGCCGAGGGCTGCATGCCGGGCGGCGGCTGATACCCCAACCAGACCGCCGCCATGGCGATGGCGCAGGCCAGGGCGGTTAAATGCATGACCGCAGGCCAACCCCAATGTTCGGCCAAGGGACCCAGGGTCCATAAGGCGATGGCAATGCCAACCGGCCAGCCAGTTAGCATCAGGGCCATCGCGGTGACCATCGGTCCGGCGTCGAACCAATCGGCGATCATCTTGACCAGGAATATGCTTTGTAAAACGGCGCCCGCACCGCTCAACAGACGGCCGAATGCCAGCATGTTAAAGCCGTCGGCCAGACCGGCGACCACACCGCCCACGGCCATGACCCCGACGCCGAACAACAACATGCTCAGGTCTCTGAAGCTGCTGCCCAGGAAGCCGCTGGGAATGGCGATAAGGATACCCGGCAGCATGTAGAAGCCGACCAAGGTACCGATTTGGGCATAATCCAGCCCCAGATCCATGGCTATAACCGGTGTGATCGAGGCTATGGCCTGAAATTGGAACCCCATGACCACCCGCACCACGATCAGGACGGCGAGAATGGCCCAGCGATTGGTCAGCATTGGTTAGAGGTCTGAAACGGCGCCAGGTATTATTTGACGCCCGTATTTTTGAAATCGACGGCGACGTTCGGCAGGTTCTCATCCAGCCGCTTTAGCAACTCGTCGGTCACGCTTAATCTTTCGTCAAAAACCAGTACGGCCGTGCGGGCTAGGGTGATGGTGATCTTCCGTTCCTCCATCAATTTGGCTAGCACCTTGGCCATTTCCTTGCGCAATTCCTGGGTAGCACCGTTAAAGGCCCGGTTTAAGGCGCCCCGGCGTTGTTCCGCCTTGCGGCGCAAATCCGAGAATTTGGTCTCCAAGACGCGGCGCCGTTCGTTGGCAGCTTCAGGAGACAAAACCGTGCTTTGCTGGCGCAGTTTTAGCTCTTCCGCCTTCAAGCCCTTGCGTTCGGCTTCAATTTCCGCCTCAAAGGCCTTGCGGCGCGCCTCCAGGGCGGTCCGGATGCCCTTTGCGGCCGCCGCCTGGCGCAGCACTTTTTGCACATCCAGAACAGCTATAACCGGCGCTTTTCCGGGCGCTGCGGCCGGCGCGGCCCTGACCTCCGCCGCATATACAGTGCCGAAGGACAGGCCCAGCAACAGTGCGGCGCAGGTGGTAATGATCCATCGGTCCATTATGCAATCAATCCTTTAACCCGGCACGCCAATACTGGTCGAGCCTAACCCATTCCGGCGGAATATGGAATCCTCATGCCGGCGCTTTCTGGGAATCGCTTCCAATCTATGTTGCCTAAATTTTTATAACAAAATTGCGTGGGCCAAGCGGACGATATACGAGGCAGCAAACATCATCGGTATCGGCTCAGCCGGCCGGTGTTCAGCTGTCGGTGGGCTGGACCCAGGGGATAGCCGTGAAATCGACGCCTTCTTCGTGCAATTCTACCGCCTCGGCCTTAGTAGCCTCGCCATAAATATCGCGCTTTTCGGTCTCGCCATAGTGGATCTTACGCACTTCTTCGGCGAATGCGGGGCCCACATAGTCGCAATTGTCTTCCACATGCTTTTGCATCTTGACCAACATCTGCTTGGCCTGCGCGGCGATGGCGCTTTCCTTGGCCGCCTGGGCCTGTTTTTTGGATGTGGAGATGTTGGGCGCCATCAACGCTTTCTCGACCTTGCTATCGCCACAGGTCGGGCATTCGACCTGGCCTTTGCGGCGCAGACCATCGAACGCCTTTGAGTCCTTGAACCAAGCCTCAAAGGTGTGCTTTTTGGCACATATCAAATCAAAAACTATCATTGCCTCCATAAATGGCATCGCCGGGGCCATTGGGCAAGGCCGGAATGCGGGAACATCAAGGACCATTGGTAAAAATATGCAAGAACCATCCCCCTGGATCGGTCGTTTTGCCCACCTGGTGCCGCCCGGCGGCGCGGTTCTGGACCTAGCCTGCGGCGGCGGCCGCCACAGCCGATTTTTTCTTGTGCGAGGGCATCCGGTAACGGCGGTTGACCGCCACGTCGCAGCGCTTGAACCCCACGACGGCCTGGAAATCATGCAATGCGACCTGGAAGACGGCAGCCCCTGGGTCCTGGAAAACCGCCAATTTGGCGCCGTGGTGGTGGTGAATTACCTCTACCGTCCCTTATTGCCCCGCCTTGTCGAGGCCGTGGCGCCGGGCGGGCTACTATTGTATGACACTTTCGCAATTGGTAACGAAGCTTTTGGGCGCCCCAGCAACCCGGAATATTTGCTCCGACCCGGCGAATTATCCGACGCCGTCGAAGGCGAGCTGGCAGTGCTGGACTATTTCCATGGCCGCATCGAAAGCCCGAAACCGGCCATGCGCCAACAAATTTGCGCCCGGCGAACATAGCGGGGATTACGACGACGACTTACTTTATTATAAACCCCGCTTTGCTCCCCCATGGTTCAATTGGCGCGAATCTTTTTTCCCGGCAGTCCCCACCTCGTCACCCAGCGCGGTAACCGGCGGGAAATGGTGTTTTTTGAGCCCGATGATTACCGGGCCTACCTGGAGCTGCTGGCCGAGGCAACCAGGAAGGCGGAAACCCAGGTCTGGGCCTACTGGCCGATGCCGAACCATGTTCATCTGATTTTGCTGCCGCGCCATGGTGATAGCCTGCGGGCCACCCTGGCGGATACGCACCGCCAACATACCCGCCGCATCAACGCGCGCAAACAATGGACGGGCCACCTTTGGCAGGGGCGCTTTAGTTCCGTCACCATGGATGAAGGGCATCTGGCCAGCGCGGAGCGCTATGTCTCGCTAAATCCGGTGCGGGAGGGCCTGGTAGGACGGTCGGCGGACTGGCCCTGGTCCAGCGTCACAGCGCATTTGTCCGGCCGGGAGGATGCCCTGGCCTGGTACGGCCGGTACTCGACAGAATTCCCGATTTCGGCGGCCTGCTGGAAAGCGCCGAGGATGAGGCGCGCACGGCGGCCCTGCGCGGCGGCGGAGACCGTCAGTCGGCCCCTGGACTCGGAGACCTAGCTCACGAAAATCGAAAGCCAGCTCGACCGATCCGTCCAGTTCCAGAAACGCGGCCCGAAACGGAAGGAAAAATAAACTGTCACCGTAATTTACCCAGGGCGTCGGACAAAGGTACCTGTCCGCTGCCGCGCGGCAGGGGTTGTTGCTGGCTTTCGTGCGGCGCCCAGGCGGTCAGGGTTATAATCTGGAAGGTCGCCGGAATACGGCCATCACCGCCACTATGGCGTTGATGATAGTGCCGCGCCCCGGCCTCGATCACCGCGCGGGGGGTGAAATTGCGCTGGCGCGCGGCGATGGCGTTGCTTTCGCCCAAGCCCCGCAATTCCGCCAGCAGGGCGAAGGGGTCCGTATAGGACAGCACGATCCGGTCCGTATCCACCACCGGCAGGGCAAATCCGGCCCGCTGTAAAAGGGCGCCGGCATCGTGGGGGTCGACGAAGGGCGAAACCCGGGGCGAGGCTCCCCCCCTTACCTCGACCTCTCCCCCCAGCAGAGCCTGGCGCAATTCTTCAAGGGTATCGCCGCCCAACATGGCGGCCAGAAACAGGCCATCCGGTTTCAATGCGCGGCGGATTTGCGTCAATGCGCCGGGCAGATCATTGACCCAATGCAATGACAGCACCGAGAGGATTAAATCGAACCGGCCATCGGCGAAGGGCAATGCCTCTTCATCCGCCGCCAGGCGTGGGCCATTGGCCTGGGCCAGCATGGCCGGGGACAGATCGCTCTGCAGCAACCACTCAATGCCGCCCCGCCCGGCCAGAATCCGGGCCAGTTGACCACCGTGGCTGCCTAAATCCAGGGCGGTTGGAAAACCGCGCTTAAAATCCAGGAGACAGTCGCCGAGGCGGTCTGCGACCTCCCGCAACAAAAAGTCATAATCGGTCAATTTGGCCGCCGCCCTGTCGCGGTGCCGGCGTACCGCGCTACGGTCGAAGATGGTGACAGGATCTTGCACGTCTATGCCGCGGCCGAGGCGGTGATCCCCAGGATCCGGGCGACCTTATCCGCAAAACGTGTCATACTAACCCCTTCCAATTTAGCTCTCAAAATCTCGGAGCATTATGGAGCATTATAGGGCGATGGTGGAATTACCATTGGTCAAAATTGGTCGTCAGGTTAGTTTGCCAGAGACGTCATTTTAGATGCCCTGCTGCCGTCGCAATGCCTTTGTTGCGGCGCCGTGGTTGACCGCCAGGGTAATTTGTGCGCGCCGTGCTGGTCGGGCATGCGATCTTTGGAGCCACCCTGTTGCGATGCCTGCGGTTTCCCTTTTCCCCACGACGAGGGCGAAGAGGCGTTATGCGCCGCCTGCAGCCGCCGCCGGCCCGACTATGACCGGGCCCGCGCCGTGCTGGTTTATGATGATTGCAGCCGGGCGC
>CAUZBE010000272.1:0-4924 GCA_963577885.1 Alphaproteobacteria bacterium | reverse complement strand
GCAATGGTCTACATTCATTTCGCTGTGATCCAGCGGCTCCGCCATCACCTGCAGGGTTGGCTGCGGCCCCTCTCCCGTCAGGCTTAAACGCACCAGACGAAAGCCCAAAGCTTCGACCGAAGGTTCGATCAAGCGCTCCACTTCACCCAGTTGACTGTTTGCTGCCGGCACCGTCCGCTCTCATTCAATCCGCTTGCATCAAAAGAGCAATTTCCCGCCCAAAAATGCAAAAGGTGGGCCGCTGGCCCACCTTTGTTTCCGCCCCGCTAGTCGCTAGGCTATTTCTTAAGACACTGTATATGGCCCCAGAGGGCGCAAAGCAAGCGCAATATCAAGGCTCATCGGCGGCAGGGCCATTATCGGTCCCGTCGTCGAAAACTAAGAAAAACCGGTGGCCGGCCAGCTTCAATGCCCTTGCCTTCATATCTGGTTGCCGGCCAGTCATCGGGCCGCAGCTGCCAATCCCCGGGCCGGCGCGCGGACCATTCAAACCGTGGCGCGGCGGCCATAAGCGCCAGGATCCAGCGGCAGTAGCCCATATGATCGGTGGCTATGCGCCAACGCGCCCCATCGGCCAGGATTTGGGCCAGGGCGGCAATATTTTTCGCGCAGACAAAGCGGCGCTTGTTGTGTCGACGTTTCGGCCAGGGGTCCGGGAACAGCAGAAAGGCCCGCTCAATACTTCCCACCGCCAGACAGTCCAACAACAATCCCGCATCGTCTGTGACAATACGGATATTATCCAAGCCCTGTTCGTCGATCACGGACAGCAATCGGGCAACGCCATTGATAAAGGGCTCGCAACCGATAAAACCAATGTCGGGATGCGCCTGCGCCATGGCTGCCAAATGCTCGCCGGCGCCAAAGCCGATTTCCAACCAGACCGAGCGGATGTCCGTTTTGAAAAGGCCACGTGGATCCAATGTACCGTTTTGGTGGTCGGCGGGGATCAATTGCAGCCGCGGTAAGAGCCGCTCCAGAACCTCACGCCGGCCCACGCGCAGCGGCTTGCCGCGCCGCCGGCCATAGATGGTGCGGAGGACACCGTTAGCCAAGAAGAGGCTTCAATTCCCCAACCAGGTCCTGCCGTTCCCAACTGAAATGGCCCTGGTCATCGGGCTCCCGGCCGAAATGTCCGTATGCCGCCGTGGGAGCATAAATCGGCCGGTTCAGGGACAGCATGGTGCGTATGCCCCGCGGGCTCAAATCCACGTTGTTTGCCAAGAAATCGACCAGATGATCCTCGTCACAACGGCCGGTGCCATAAGTATCCACATAGATGGACAAAGGCTTGGCCACGCCGATGGCATAGGAAAGTTGAATGCAGCAACGGTCCGCCAGACCAGCGCCGACGATGTTCTTAGCCAAATAGCGCGCCGCATAGGCTGCCGAACGGTCAACCTTGGTCGGATCCTTGCCGGAAAAAGCCCCGCCACCGTGGGGGGCGGCACCACCGTAGGTGTCAACAATAATTTTGCGGCCGGTCAGGCCGGCGTCACCGTCGGGGCCGCCAATGACAAAACGACCGGTTGGATTGACGTAGAATTCGTCCTCGGGGCACATCCAGCCGTCGGGCAAAACTTCGGTCACATACTTTCGGACAAGTTCGCGTACTTCCTCGCGTCCCGCATCCTCGGCATGCTGGGTCGAGACGACCACCGAAGTGGCGCCGACCGGTTTGCCATCGACATAGCGCAACGTGACCTGACTTTTTGAATCGGGGCCGAATTGCGGCGTCTTGCCCGCATGGCGATCCTCGGCCATGCGGCGTAGGATGCCGTGGGAATAGTGAATTGGCGCCGGCATCAAGACGTCGGTTTCGTTACAGGCATAGCCGAACATGATGCCCTGATCGCCCGCGCCGATATCCTTGTTGCCGGAGGCATCGACCCCTTGGGCAATATCCACCGATTGGGGATGCAGGTGCACCTGCACTTCCGCGGTGCGCCAATGAAAGCCTTCCTGCTCGTAGCCAATGCGGCGGACCGTATTGCGGGCCGCCTGCTCAATGGCCCCCTTGTCGTTTGCCACTGCCGCGGGACCACGCACTTCGCCGGCCAGGACGATCAAATTAGTGGTGGTCAGCGTTTCACAGGCGACCCGGCCATCATTGGGATCCGCGGCAAGAAACATGTCCACGATCGCGTCTGAAATTTGATCGCAAACCTTATCAGGATGCCCTTCGGATACCGATTCAGAAGTAAAGAGATAATTGCCACTAGACACAGGGCCCTCCCGCCAGATTTGAAACTATGATCGTTTGCGACGGTACGCCGCCGATGGCAGGTGTTGTTGCAGTCTTTTCCCCGCCGGTCAAGCACCGCCGATGGGATGACGTGGGCGCCCCCAAGAGCGCATCAAATTACTCAAATCAGGTTAACTGGTGATTACGATATCTCTTCGATGGTTTGACCGCCGATCGCCTTGACCAGATCAAACAACCGCTTACGCACGGGCACATCCTTGATCTTGTAATAGGCACGCACCAGCTCCAACGTCTCCCGCTTGGCCAGATTGTCCTGATCGAACAAAACCTGCGCCGCTTCGGCGAATCCAGGCTGCCCAACGGCGATTTCCTGGGCCATATCGTCAAAAAAGAAGGATACCGGCACGTCCAGAATGCGGCTCAACACATAAAGTCGGCTGGAGCCGATGCGGTTGGTGCCGCGTTCATATTTCTGCACCTGTTGAAAGGTTAAACCTAGCGCGTTGCCTAGTTTTTTCTGGCTCATACCCAAAAGGGTGCGACGAAGCCGAACACGTGAACCGACATGGACGTCTACCGAATTTGGGTTGGCTGTCACTAGTGTTACTCCTTATTTACAATCTAAAGATGAATTTAGGAACTCCGATCCCTGAAAATTATTTTATGCGGCCAATAGGTTGTATTCACAGTTATGTAATAGCCTTATACACCTGTCAAAATCGGCCTATTTTTGGATGGTCGTCTGATCGGGCCGGCGACGATGGGTCTGGATTAGAAAGCCAATTAAAAGCAGGCAAAGCAACGCGAAAATACCGTCGCCAACGCGGGCGTATAAAGTTTTTGGCAAGGCAAACGGCAGATTACTGTCTATTACGCCGGCTGCAGCCAGGGGCAATTGACTGATAATCCGGCCATAGGGATCAATCACCGCCGAAATCCCCGTGTTGGCAACACGCACGACGGGAAGGCCCTGTTCGACCGCGCGGACACGCGCGATGGCGAGATGTTGCTGTGGTCCAAAATTGGCACCAAACCACGCATCATTAGTCAAATTCAGGAGCCACTCCGGGTTGGTGTTATCGCCGGATATGCCGACTTCCCGTGGAAATATGATTTCATAGCAGATCAATGGGCGAAACGGGGGCAGGTTGGGCAAAGCGACCACGCGCGGCCCCGTACCAGGTATAAAATCCACCGCGCCGTGAGCCAATTTATCCAGGCCGAGGCGCGCTAAAATATCGCGCAAGGGCAAATATTCACCGAATGGCACCAAGTGTTGCTTGTCATAAATAGCCTGGATTAAACCATCCTCGTCCAAGGTGAAAATACTATTATGCAATTCACGGTGGTTATCCGGGTGGTCCGTGCGGCGAGGCGAACCGGTTATTAATAGACTGTGGCGGGGCAATGTCTGGGCGATGACACGGCGTCTGTCCTGATCCCGGGCCAGAAAAAACGGCGTCGCCGTTTCCGGCCAGATCAGATGGCTGAATTTAGCGGGGCCTCCGCCCTTGTCCGAAACCAGGCTCAGGCGCAGGTAAAGCGCCAGATGCTGGTCCCGAAATTCCGGCTGCCACTTTTCCGCCTGGGGGATGCCAGCCTGAACCAAACGAAAGCGCACGCCGGGGTGGTCATCAACCTTTGCTCCCTGTAGGCGCAGTACGGACAAAGCCATGACCATACCTACCAGCGCCAGGCTTGTGACGTTGGCCAGCACAGCCTGTTTCTGGATCTCGAGATTCCGCGTCAAAACCAATGCCGGGGCCGCCGCCGCCAACACCGCCAGCAGGCCCAGGCCAGATGCGCCAAGATATGCGGCCGCCTGCAGACTGATATCGCCGCCCGCCCACACGTGCCCCGATAAAAGCCAGGGAAATCCCGTCAGCAGCAATCCACGCAGCCACTCCGTCAGGCCCCAGAACAAGGCGAGAGCAAGCAGACGGCCAATGCCAGAACGTGAAAAGCGTCGCGTCAGGGCAGCGGCCACAGCGGGAAATAGCCCCAATCCCGCGGCCAGGGCGAAAAGGGCAAACGGCATCATCCAGGCAAATCGCGCCGCATCGACCATGAATGCATAGCCGACCCAATGCAGGCCCACGAGAAAATATCCAATGCCAAATGCCCAGCCATGGACAAAGGCCCGGCCCGTGCCGGCCGGCCCCTGCAACAGCCACAAAAGGCCGCTATAGCCAAAAATCATCAGTGGCCACAGATACCAGGGCGCCAGGGCCAGGGCGGCGGCAGCGCCAAATACCACTGCGGCCAATAGGCGGAGAGAGGCGTAACTAATGGAAGAAGGCATGCAATCCACGTCGATGTTCGCCGGCGGGCGAATTAGCCGTCGGACCCTGGTGCGGGATCACCGTCCGTTTTCGCTTCGACCTGGTCATCGGTAAGAACCGCGCCATGGAGGATCTTAAGCTGTTTGACGCGGCGCAGATCAGCGTCGACAATTTCGAATTCCACCCCGCTCGAATGGGTGATGACCTCACCAATCTGCGGCACCCGGCCCAACATGGCAAACACTAATCCGCCCAGGGTTTCTATATCTTCGTCCGCTTCGTCCGGCAACAGATCGATCGCCAAGATTTTTTCCAGATCCTCAATCTCGGCCCGGCCGTCGGCCTCTATACTGCCGTCGGGCCATTGTTGCAGCAAGGGGCCTTCGTCTGTGTCGTGCTCATCTTCAATTTCGCCAACGATTTCCTCGACGATATC
>CAUZBE010000271.1:0-4927 GCA_963577885.1 Alphaproteobacteria bacterium | reverse complement strand
TCTTCCGCCCTGGATGATCTGCCGGGGGTCGGGCACGGTCTGGAAAAGATAAAGACCCTGTGCGATGCCTATATGGTGGCGGGCGGTTCAACCACGCCGAACCCGGAACATGCCTGGTCAGTGGCCAATTTTGTCCCGGGTCTGTTGCAATATCTAATGCAATTGCGCCAGGGTGGGCGTCATGATTTCAGAATGCGGGAGGGCATTTATACTTGCCCCGTGGTCACCAGCTTCACGATACGGTGAATGTGGCGGACAGCTTGGAGCAAGCGGGCACGGCCGATCAATTTCTTCTCTTGCCCGGAAAAAGGATCATTATAGGAACCGGTATACACGCATCCCCGGGGCGGACGTAACCGTCGGCGGCCATGAGGCCGTGCAGGTTTTTGGACTGGTCGGGAGGGCCTAGCGAAGCCATTTCAAAAATCGCGTCGCGGCCGATTGCCGTGTTGCCTTTGGCGCGAGCCTGCGGCATGTTGACACCGAGACATCCCAATTGTCCCTGGGGGCGGTTAGCTCAGATGGTAGAGCGCCTCGTTTACACCGAGGAAGTCGGCGGTTCGATCCCGTCACCGCCCACCAGTTTTTCACGAATTTGAGTAGTGGCTTTAAAACAACAACATAGTTAATTATTTGAATTTGATAAATTATAATATATATTTGTCATAATATACATTATCGGATGTTAAAATGACAAAGCTGGCCATTGTTTCAATCCACAGGCGCGTTATAGGCACCAGTCATGAGAAATGATATTTCCAAACTACCACCTATGGAACGACTGCTGGCGGTCATGGCGCGCCTGCGCGACCCGGATGGAGGTTGTCCGTGGGACCTAGCACAGGATTTCACCTCAATTGCACCCTATGCCATTGAAGAAGCATACGAAGTCGCCGATGCTGTTTCCATGGGCGATATGGCGCATTTGTGCGATGAACTTGGCGATCTGTTGTTGCAGGTGGTGTTCCACGCGCAAATGGCTTCCGAACAACAAGCATTTGATTTCGGGTCAGTCGCCGCGGCCATTTCAGACAAGATGATCAGACGGCATCCACATGTTTTTGCCCTCGATAAAATTTCCAATGCAACGGCGCAAACCATTGCCTGGGAGGAACAAAAGGCACTTGAGCGTGCGCAGTCCGCGCGCGACGAGGGACGCCGGGACTCGGCCCTCGATGGGGTGGCGGGCGCCCTGCCCGCGCTAACTCGCGCCCTGAAACTGCAAAAACGAGCGGCCCGGGTTGGTTTCGATTGGCCAGACGTGGCGCCGGTGCTAGACAAAATAAACGAAGAAATGGCCGAATTACAGGCTGAAATGGCGACGGATAATGGGCCCGGCATGGCCGACGAACTGGGTGACCTGATCTTCAGCATGGTTAATCTGGCACGCCATCTGGAGATCGACCCAGAAGCCGCGTTACGAGCTGCCAATGCTAAATTCGAGGGTCGTTTCCGCTACCTTGAACGCGCACTGGCAGTGCGGGGCCATAGCCCCAAGGAGCTGGATATAGAGGCTTTGGAAGTAGTTTGGAGTGAGGCTAAAAAACTAGAAGTATCATAGCCTTACAGATCGTGTTTTAGACCAAATAGATTGCCACGCAGATCCTGCCAGACCCCTACCCCCACGGTCGCCAGCAATGGCGATGGATGGTTGATGACATTAATGTCATAGCCGCTGCCATCCAGGCGGGCGGTATGGCCACCGGCCTCGGCCAACAGCAACAAGCCCGGCGCATGGTCCCAGGGGTTGGTACGCAGATAAACCGCATAGTGCAGGCGGCCCCGCAGCATCATCTGGTATTCCAGTCCGGCACAATGGAGCACCAGCAAGGGACCAACCGCGTTGAAATTTCGGGCCGCCGTGGCGGCCAGGTCCCGGTCATAGCCGCTAAGATGCAGGCAGCCCGACAGACGCTCCAGGGGTGGCTCAGGGCCCAGGGTGACGCGTTGGCCGTCCAGGTAGGCGCCAGAGCCCTTCTCGGCCGTGGCCATGACGTCATGCACCGGGTCATAGACCCAGCCGCCAACCACCTCGCCCCGAATGACCAGAGCGACCATGGTAGCGAACAACGGCACCCCGGCGGCATAATTGATGGTGCCGTCTATGGGATCGATCAGCCAACAGGCCTCCTCGCCCCGCAAGGCCTCCAGAAGGTTCGGATTTTCCGCGACCGCCTCTTCCCCCACCATCACGCTGCCGGGCCAGAGGGATGACAGGTCGCGGTTCAGGGCCCGTTCCGTCTCCAGATCGGCAATGGTGACCAGATCGCCGGGGCTTTTCTCGGATATTTCGTAGCTTTGTAGTTTTTGGAAGCGCGCCAGGGCCTCGGTACGGGCGGCTTCCTTTATCGCCGCGGCAACGGCAGCGGGATCAGGTGATTTTGTCATATAGTGAGTTTCCCGATGCGAAAAAGGGGCCGCCTAATGGCGACCCCTTCCTCGTACGTAACAAGAGGCACAAAAACTACATCATGCCGCTCATGTCGGGCATGCCGCCACCGGCAGCATCGTCTTCGGCATCGGCAACCATCACTTCCGTGGTGATCAACAATCCGGCGACAGAGGCCGCATCCTGCAGCGCGGCGCGGACGACCTTGGTCGGGTCGACGATGCCGGCCTTGAACATATCGACATACTTTTCTTCCTGGGCGTCAAAGCCCAGGTTCATGTCCGAGCTTTCCAACAGCTTGCCGGCGACGACGGCGCCATCGACGCCCGCGTTCTCGACAATTTGCCGCAGCGGCGCCTGCAGCGAACGGCGCACGATATCGATGCCGACTTGCTGGTCCGGATTGGCGGTCTTGATTTTCCTCAAAGCCGTACTGGCGCGCAACAGGGCACTGCCGCCCCCGATCACGACACCCTCTTCAACTGCGGCGCGGGTTGCGTTCAGGGCGTCATCGACTCGATCCTTGCGCTCCTTCACCTCGACCTCCGAGCCGCCGCCCACCTTGATCACCGCTACGCCGCCAGCCAATTTGGCCAGACGTTCCTGCAGTTTCTCGCGGTCATATTCCGAAGTTGTATCCTCGGTCTGGGCCCGGATTTGGGCACAACGGCCTTCCACATCGCCCTTTTTGCCATTGCCATCAATGATGGTGGTCTCTTCCTTGGAGATCAAGATCCGCTTGGCGCGGCCCAGCATTTCCAACGACACGCTTTCCAGCTTGATGCCAAGATCTTCGGAAATAACCTGGCCACCGGTCAAAATGGCGATGTCTTCCAACATCGCTTTCCGGCGGTCACCAAAGCCCGGAGCCTTAACGGCGGCAACCTTCAAGCCGCCGCGCAGCTTGTTGACCACGAGAGTAGCCAGGGCTTCGCCTTCCACGTCTTCCGAGATGATCATCAACGGCCGCCCGGATTGGGACACCGTTTCCAACACCGGCAGCATGGGCTGTAACGAGCTGAGCTTAGATTCGTGTAACAGGATGTAGGGGTCTTCCAATTCCGTGATCATCTTGTCCGCATTGGTGATGAAATAGGGAGAGAGGTAGCCCCGGTCGAACTGCATGCCTTCGACCACGTCCAACTCGGTTTCCAGGCCCTTGGCCTCTTCAACCGTGATGACGCCTTCCTTGCCCACCTTCTGCATGGCCTTGGAGATCATGTCGCCAATACCGGCTTCACCATTGGAAGCAATGGTGCCGACCTGCCGCACTTCCGACTCGGTGGAGATTGTCTTGGATATTTTGCCCAGATGAGCGACAACCGCGCCTACGGCGAGATCGATGCCGCGGCGTAGGTCCATGGGGTTCATGCCCGCCGCTACCGACTTGCAGCCCTCGCGCACGATGGCTTGCGCCAGTACGGTAGCCGTGGTGGTGCCGTCACCGGCGATATCGTTGGTTTTTGAGGCAACTTCACGGACCATTTGGGCGCCCATGTTCTCGAACTTGTCGTCCAGCTCGATCTCCTTGGCCACCGTCACGCCGTCCTTGGTGATGCGGGGTGCGCCGAAGGACTTGTCCAGCACCACGTTACGGCCCTTGGGCCCCAGCGTGATTTTTACCGCGTCCGCGAGGATATCAACGCCACGCAGCATGCGCGTGCGGGCATCCGTATTAAACCGTACTTCTTTTGCCGCCATTTGTCGGGGCTCCTTTATACAATGACACCCATGATGTCGGATTCTTTCATGATGACCAGTTCTTCGCCATCCACGGTAACTTCCGTACCGGCCCATTTGCCGAACAGAACACGGTCACCTGTCTTGACATCCAACGCTTGAATTTTGCCGCTCTCGCTGCGCACGCCTTCGCCTGCCGTCAAAACTTTTCCCTCCATCGGCTTTTCCTGCGCCGTATCGGGGATAATGATGCCGCCCGCGGACTTTTGTTCACTGTCCATTCGGCGGACCAGTACGCGGTCATGCAACGGTTTGATATTCATCAGCTACCTCCAGAAATCGCTGTTAATAATGCTTTCTTGGCGTTTGTTAGCACTCTAGCCAAGTGAGTGCCAATTATATAGGTGGGGCAAATTGCACTGTCAATACATAGTGCCGGTAATCATCGTGCGGCAGTTTCGAAAGGCCGCGAGATTTTACCAAAGCCGGTTCAAATATGGGCGCCCGGAACCACCAAAGTACCAAACATTTTAATATTATTGGCACCGGTTACAGCGGTCCGGCACCCTACTCATTGAATATACGTGATTGGCCGTATTGGCACGATTATCGCTCCCTTGATCTATGAGTCGGTCTAACAAAGTGGAGAACAATGCCATGCAGGCAAGAACATTTATCAACGCGATGAGCATGATATTTTAATTTTACTCGCGGGTGTTGCCAGGGCGGATATGATGGTTGACGTCTTCGGCGCCCCTTAAAGCTTGTACTAAATCCAGCAGCCGGACTGGATCCGGCCCGGTAAACGCGCTTCAATGTTCCTGATACAGTGCGGCAATGGCGGGAACGTGGCGGTGG
>CAUZBE010000270.1:0-4928 GCA_963577885.1 Alphaproteobacteria bacterium | reverse complement strand
CAGATTGAATCAAGGTTTCTTTTCATGAGGCTTTCGCGGCTGCTTCTCACGGCTAAAAATTATCTCGCACCAAACCTAAGTGGCGGGCTTCGGAGTCGGGCCGCTACAGGGCGACCCCACATCTCCATCCTTAGGCCGGCACGATAGACCAGAGCGTGTGTCTGGGCAACGGATTAGCACATTGTCTTTGCAGGTCTGATGGTCCGTCTCCCGGTTAATCCAAACAAACAACTGAATCTTGGCAAAATTATGGCCGCACCAGGAAACGCCGCCATGCTTTGCACGCCGTTGAGCCGTCTTACCTCTTTTTAAAGGGTCAGATTATTGCATGCGCCGGGATTGGCGAATCAGCCGGAGCATGCGGCTATGGATTGCCTCGTTCGCGGCAAGCACATCGCCCGCGTATACGGGCTTCGTAGCGCCATTGGTGCAGCTGACCATGGCGCCGGCTTCCCGCGCCAACAGTATTCCGGCAGCAATATCCCATGGCGCCAGGCCCGTTTCCCAAAAGCCATCGAAACGTCCCGCCGCAACATACGCCAGCTCTAGCGCGGCCGGGCCCATACCTCTAATCCCGCCGCATTCGGCCATTACCGCTGCCAACTCCGCCAAATAGCCTGGATTGTCAGGGCGCCCCAAATGGGGGATACCGGTACCTATGACCGCATCACTCAAGTGCCGGCGCGAGGCAACCCTTAGGCGGCGGTCATTCAGAAAAGCGCCCTGCCCCCTCTCGGCCCAGAACATTTCGTCTGATATCGGTGCATAAACCACCCCAGCCGTCACTTCCCCCGCTTCCTCGAGGGCAACGGAGATGCAGAACATCGGAATGCCATGAGTGAAATTAGTTGCGCCCCCGATGGGATCAATGATCCAACACCGGGTCTCGTCCTCTCCTACGGTCCCCCCGCCTTCCTTGCTCAAAAAACCAAAGCTGGGGCGGGCCTGCTGTAGGGTATCCCGCAGTTTTTCGTCCGTACGCACGTCAGCGGCCTTGACAAAACCCTCGGGTCCCTTGAGCGAAGCCTGCAAATTTTCTACTTCACCGAAATCACGCACTAAGCGGCGCGAGGCTTTGCGCACCGCCTGTTGCATCACATTCACAAGTGGGGAAGTTCTAGACATCTATTCAAACTTTCGGCCTAAAGCATACCCTTCGTGGATATGCTCAAATCTCCTAGAAAAGAGCAATTTTTCCAATTGCTTAAGCCGCGTTAGCAACTCTGGATAACCCAAAATGTCGCAGTAGTTTAGGCGGTCATTTAGTGCCGGCGGAATTCGGGCCAAATGTCGAAAAGACTTGCCTGAAACTATGAAAGCGCCGCCCGCACCACTAACCATCGGCCCGTTTGACGTAAGTACCATCTTCGGTATTGATGACAATTTTGTCGCCGACACCAACGAACGGCGGCACGGACGAGCGGACGCCGTTTTCCAACACGGCCGGTTTGTATGACGCGGTCGCGGTTTGGCCCTTCAGCACAGGTTCAGTATCAGTCACTCCCAGAATCACTTGCTCCGGCAGAGAGACGCCAAGCACGGCGTCTTCGTGACTCTCGACGGTGACCGTCATGCCATCCTGCAGATAAGCGGCCTGTTCGCCCAGCTGTTCCGAATTCAACTCCACCTGCTCGTAAGTCTCGGTATCCATAAAGGTATAGCTGACGCCGTTACCAAACAGGAACTGATACTCTTTTTGATCCAGACGCACGCGTTCGACGTTTTCCGAAGCGCGGAACCGCTCGTTCAATTTTCTGCCGTCGCGCAGGTTTCGCAATTCGACCTGTAAATAGGCTCCGCCCTTACCCGGCTGGGTATGGGCAATTTTTACCGCCCGCCACAAGCTGCCTTTATGCTCAACAACGTTCCCGGGCCGAATGGCATTGCCGTTGATCCTCATGATCCCATTCTCATGGCGCTATCCTCATGCGTTGTTCCATGCTGATTTTATTTACCGCTAACGGCGCGGAACAGCGGCGGAACCTACCAGGGCAGCCCACGGGACGCAACGGCGAAGCTATCATGAAGCCGTCGAGTGAGCAGACGTAAACTTTTCGTTTTGCCATGGCAATTTGCTAGGCTAGGATTTTGGCAACAACATCGCAAAATTGGAAAGAAGACAAATGGAAATTACCAGGCACAATCCGGGCTCACGCATGAGCCAGGCGGTGGAACATAATGGTGTGGTCTATTTGGCTGGGCAGGTGGCCAACGATCAGAACGCTGACATCGGCGAGCAGACCAGTCAGGTCCTCGGCAAGATCGATGCCTTGCTAGCGCAGGCGGGGAGCGACAAATCGAAATTGCTGTGGGCCCAACTTTGGGTAACGGATATGCGAAACTTTGCCGCCATGAACGAGGTTTGGGACGGCTGGATTGATCCTAAAAACCCGCCCGTCCGGGCCGGTCTCTGCAGCGCCCTGGCGGCGCCCGGCTATCTGGTTGAAATCATGGTAATGGCGGCAAAGTAAACACAATATTCAGGATAGATGTGTAAAGTCTGTATTCGGAGAAAATTTGGCTGAGGCACGCTTTGCAGATGATCAACACGTCATATAGGTACCTGGGGCTGTCGCGCTTATGGCTCGGACTATTTTATACCTTGTTCGTGCTGGGCCATAGCGCTGCCATGGCAGACTGGAAGGAAGCCAACGCGGCCTTGGAGGCCGGCAAAATATCCGAAGCCTTGTCCCACATTAGCTCCCCGGCGGGGCCATCCCTGCATGACGTTGGCGACACAAGGCGCACGGCCTGCTCGCCTTGATTGAGCAAAAAACTATTCCCGGATTGAGTTTTAACACTTACCCTAGGCTCGGAACCAGTTGACGCTTTGCCGCGCGGCATCGCGGACAGGTAAGGGGAGAATTACGACATGAGCCGACCAAGTAGGGCGTATATCGCGGGGGCATATGAACATCCAACGCGGCACGCCGTAGGCATTTCCGTGGCGCAATTGCATGCCGACGTCGCCAAAGGCGCGCTGGCCGACGCTGGCTTAACCAAGGACGACGTGGACGGCTATTTCTGCGCCGGCGACGCGCCGGGCCTGGGCGGGTTGTCCATGGCCGAATATATGGGCCTAAACCTTCGCTATACGGACACCACCGAGACGGGCGGCTCGTCATATGTCATCCATCTGGGCCATGCAGCCGAGGCCATCGCAGCCGGAAAATGCTCGGTTGCCCTGATCACCCTAGCCGGACGGCCAAAGATGGCCAACTCCGGCCCCGCGCGAAACTATGGCGATGACACCCCCGATGCTGGGTTCGAGACGCCCTTTAGCCCGACCATCGTCAATAATTACGCCATGGCAGCCATGCGCCATTGTCATGAATTCGGCACCACGCCGGAGCAACTGGCTTGGGTGAAAGTGGCCGCCTCGCATCATGCCCACCACAACAAACACGCGGTGCGGCAGGAAGTCGTCACAGTTGAGGACGTGTTGAATTCGCCCATGATCGCCGACCCCCTGCATCGCCTGGATTGCTGTGTGATCAGCGATGGCGGCGGCGCCCTGGTGGTGGTCAGCCCTGCGATCGCCAAATCTCTGGGTGACCGCTGCGTCAAGCTACTGGGCCAGGGCGAGGCGGTCAAACATCTAAACGGCGGTAAGATTGATCTGACCTACACCGGCGCGGCCCAATCAGGCCCCATTGCATTCGCCGAGGCGAACCTGACCCCCGCCGACATGGACCTAGCCATGATCTACGACAGCTTTACCATTACCGTATTGATGACGCTGGAAGATCTAGGCTTTTGCGAGAAAGGCCAGGGCGGCCGCTTCGTCGCCGATGGCAACCTGATTTCCGGCACCGGCAAGCTTCCCTTCAACACCGACGGCGGCGGCCTGTGTAACAACCATCCCACCAACCGGGGCGGCATGACCAAGGTGATCGAGGCCGTGCGGCAATTGCGCGGCGAGGCTCATCCAAAAGTACAGGTGCCCGACTGCACCTTGGCCGTGGCCCATGGCACGGGCGGACAAATCGGTACCCGCATGGGCAGCGCCACGGCAATTCTGGGAAGGAACGACGCATGAGCGAGAGCGAAAGAAGCTACCCGCAACCATCAGTGACGGTGGAAACCCAACCGTTTTGGGACGGCACGGCTAAAGGAATACTGCTGCTGAAACGTTGCCGGGACTGTGGCGAAACCCACTATTACCCACGCGCGCTCTGCCCCTTCTGTTTCAGCGGGGAAACGGAATGGTATGAGGCATCGGGCCAAGGCCGCATTTATACATTTTCGGTCATGCGCCGGGTGCCCGCGCCCTACGTCATCGCGTTCGTCACCCTGGCCGAAGGCGTGAGCATGATGACCAATATCGTCGATTGCGATCTAGACGCCGTGGCCATCGGGCAGGACGTGCAGCTGACATTCCGCGAAACCGAAGGAGGATATGCCTTGCCGGTATTCACCCCGGTGGCGGCCTGAGGAATGAGCTGGATTGCACATGGGCGTTTTGTCGCTATCACGACATTTGCGCTAACTGAGGATCAAGCCATGAAGCGGAAGTAAATCCTGCAGCCATTAAGACAGGCATTTTCGGCGCTTCTGCCCGCCACCCGGCTGATGCCGTAGTGTCGTGCCGTGTGCCGCAAGATGCGTATCGCTTGGCGAGGTGGGCATACATGGTCGGTTTCGTCCAGTCCCATTCTAAGCCAGGGCGGCGCATGCTCAGGTCCAGGCAGGCGGTCTGCAATCTTTGAAAGTATAAAGCCTCAACCGCATACCAGCCCGTTTTGGCGCCTTGATCTGAATTGAGCCCGCCGTTTTGCAGGGGTGCCAGCCGTCGTTCTCGCACACCTTGATCCCGGAAAGCGTCACGCGAAGGCCGTCGTTAGATTGGAATTCAAGCTCGTGAAAACATTCTTTAAAACGCATGAAACCTGCAATAAAGGTGGCCACTTCTTCCCACAAATCAGAGG
>CAUZBE010000269.1:0-4931 GCA_963577885.1 Alphaproteobacteria bacterium | reverse complement strand
AATTTAGATAATAATAATTAGTTGGTAGCGGCCAAAATAAAAGAGTATGACTGCTGTGAGTTAGGATACTCAAAAGTATCGATTCACACTAAAATTTTTCTTGGACTTGGCTTCTTCGGATTCCGGACGGGACGATTCCGTCTGTACCGAGGCGGACAATTTGCGCATTATTTGGAGGTATTCGGATGAATTCGGAAAAGATCAAACTTTTATTAGGTGGCGCCGCTGGTGGCGCAATTGTGTTGGCCATAATAGGCTTCGCTTGGGGGGGCTGGGTTACGGGAAACACTGCTCAGAAAATGGCTGCGACAGCCGCTGAAAACTCGGTGGCCAATCGTCTAGCGACGATCTGTGTTGAGCAGCACAACCAGGATCCGGAGAAGGATCAAAAGCTCAAGGCAATGATGGAAAAGGACGCCTGGAAGAGAGGCGAATACATCAGAAACCAGGGTTGGGCCACAATGCCCGGAGAAAAAGATCCTGACCGCAAGACGTCGAGCAAGTGTGCGGAATTAATTTCCAAACTCGGTCAGTAGGTATCCTTTTTTCCTTCGCTTCTACGGTCCTGTAGCTACCGACATTCCCCAGATGGCTCATCAAAAGGAAGTGCTGGGGAGCCCATGCAGGGGAATGTCGGCTGCGGGTGGAGGTTTAGCCGACAACAGTCATAGGCCTCTTGACGCGAGCGGTTGTGGCTATGGAAGAAAATATTAGGAGATAGTTCGAATGAATAAAATCAGAGTGGCCCTGGCAGGTGTTGGCAACTGCGCTTCTTCGCTTGTTCAGGGGTTGGAATACTACAAGGGACGGAACGAGGAAGCTTTCGCCGGCCTCATGCATGCTCGGATTGGTGATTGGGGACCGAGCGACATCGAGGTTGTGGCCGCCTTCGATATCGACCGGCGCAAAGTGGGCAAGCCAGTGGAGAAAGCGATTTTCGCAGAACCCAACTGCACCAAGGTTTTCCAGAACAATTTGCCGGTATCGGACGTGGTAGTGCAGATGGGACCGGTTCTCGACGGGGTGGCATCGCACATGGCCGATTATGCCGATGACGAGGCCTTCCGGCCCTCGGATAAGGAACCGGTCAATGTAGTCCAGGTCCTCAAGGATGCCGAGGCCGAAGTTCTGGTTTGTTACATGCCGGTGGGTTCAGAGGGTGCGGTTCGCCATTATGCGCGCGCCTGCCTGGAGGCCGGCGTCGCGTTGGTCAATTGTGTTCCCGTGTTCATCGCCTCCGACGACTACTGGGCCGGAAAATTCCGTGACGCGGGCCTACCCATAGTGGGTGACGATATCAAGAGCCAGGTCGGCGCAACCATCGTCCATCGTACTTTGACCCGCCTGTTCGGTGACCGGGGCGTGGCCCTTGACCGGACCTATCAATTGAACACCGGTGGCAACACGGACTTTCTCAACATGAAAGCGCTCGACCGCCTGAAGTCGAAGAAAATCTCCAAGACCCAATCAGTGCAGTCGCAGTTGGACGAACGGCTGGAGCCAAGAAACATTCATATCGGACCGTCCGATTACGTACCTTGGCAGGACGACAACAAGATCGCCTTCATTCGGATGGAAGGTCGCGGCTTCGGCGATGTGCCCCTGGAACTCGAACTCAGGTTATCGGTCCAGGATTCCCCCAATAGTGCGGGCGTGGTCATCGATGCCATCCGTTGCGCCAAGCTGGGGCTGGAGCGCGGCATCGGTGGTCCGCTAGAGGCGGCATCCGCCTATTACATGAAAAGCCCGCCCGAACAGATGCGGGATTCGTTGGCGTTCGAATTAACGAATGCCTACATTCAGGGAAATGCGCTCGGTGAAAACATCGGTGATGGGCCCGCTCAAACAGACACCAGTGAATAGTTCCACCAGGCCATCCGCAGGTGATGGTCCGGATGGTGGAGACATCGTCCGGGCCGTGGACTCGCCCTGGGCGGAGCGGTTGCGCGCGCTCCACCGTCAGGTGCGGCTGACGGTCTCAAAGGCTGGTCGCGCGAGCGCCGAAAATAGGAATGCCAAGGGCGACGAGGTTAAATTGTTCGACCTTGCGGCCGATGATACGGCTTTGGCGGCCCTCGGAGATTTTGATGTATCGATGGTTGTGGTTTCCGAGGAGAGCGGGTGCCAGGAAATAGGGGCCGGCGCGCAATACCGTCTCGTCCTCGATCCCGTGGACGGGTCCGACAACTGGGCACGAGGGTTGCCGTTGTCGGCCCTGTCCTGCGCCGTGCTGCCTATTGACGCACCCCTGCATCCCGATTGGGTAGAAGCGGCGCTGGTCGGACCGCTCGAACGGGATGTACCTCTGATCGCGCTCAAGAACTCCGGTGCCTGGCGCGATAGAGAACGCCTCCAGACATCCGGTGTCCGCGATATCGCCGGAGCGATGATCTCGGTTGAACTCAACCATCATTCGCCGTCGCCGGGCCTGGCCCGCCTCATGTCGGCCGCCCGAGGCGTGCGCTGCTACGGCTGCGCATCACGCGCCATCTCGCTGGTTGCCGAGAGCGCGAGCGACGCTTATGTGGACCTGCGAGGCCGGCTCACGGCGGAAAGTTACCTCGCTGCGGCGCGGTTGCTGGTCGAGGCGGGTGGCTGCGTTGTTGCCCTTGATGGCAAGCCTGTGGCGGCGCCGCAAAACCTGACCGACCGTGTTAGTCTGATCGCGGCGTCGAGCCGGGAACTGTGCCATGAAATCGTGGAAATGTTGGCTAGTGGACAAGACTGACAGGACCGGAGCAGCTCCGGAAGCGGCCCTGATCCTGGCCGCCGGCTTGGGCTCGCGGCTGTGGCCGCAAACCAAAACACTGAAACCCCTGACCATGGTACTCGGACTGACCCTCGCCGAGCGGGTTATCTGTACCATGCTGGACGCGGGCATCCGGCGCTTCCTTGTGACCTTGGGACATGAGGCGGATGCAGTCAGGTCGCATTTTTCCGAGATCGCCCGACGGCGCGGCGTCACCGTCGACTTTGTCGAAGCCGAGGACTGGGCGCGGGGCAACGGCGCCAGCACGTTGGCGGCCAAGGGGCGCATCGGTGAGGCGCCCTTCTTCCTGGTCATGATAGATCATTTATTCGACCACAGGATCGCGCAGGCATTGGCCAATGACCCTCCCGCGTCTGGGGAAATGCGCCTCGCCGTGGACCGCGACAAGGACGCCATATTCGATCTTGACGATGTCACGCGAGTCAAGATCGATGACGGGCGCATTCAGGCCATCGAAAAGTTGCGCGACGATTGGGATGCGGGCGATACCGGCGTCATGCTTTGTACGCATGGCCTGTTCGAGGGCCTTGAGTGCGCGGCGACGCGGCAGGAGCATGGGCTTTCGAATGGGCTCAGGGAACTGGCGGGCGAAGGCCGGGCGGGAGTGGTCGATGTGACGGGACTGTCCTGGCTCGATGTGGACACGCCCGAAGCCTTGCGCGAGGCCGAGAGACGTCTGATGCAGGACCAGGGCCGTAAGACGCGGGATGGGCCGGTATCGCGCCATCTCAACCGGCCGGTTTCCCGCCTGTTGAGCCGCTACCTGGTGCGCACCTCCATAACGCCTAATCAAATCTCGATGGTCTCATGGCTGGTGTCATGCGTGGCCGCCGGATTGATGGCGACGAGTGGCTATCCTGCTCTGGCCATCGGCGGCGTATTGGCGCAACTGGCCTCGATTATCGATGGCTGCGATGGCGAGGTAGCTCGGCTGAAACGATGCCAGAGCGAGTTTGGCGGTTGGTTTGACGCGGTTCTCGACCGTTATGCCGACGCCGTGCTGCTGTTCGGTTTGATGTGGCATGAATTTGCCACAACCGGCACGGCCCTGTCCGTCGTGCTTGGGTTTGCGGCGATAGTGGGATCTTTCCTGAACAGCTATACGGCTGACAAGTATGACGGGTTGATGGCGCAAAGGCTGCAAGGCGCCTCATACTTTCGGTTAGGCCGGGACGTACGGGTGTTCATCATCTTCTCCGGCGCCCTCTTCAACCTTCCTCTCTTCACCCTGGGTTTCGTCGCATTGGTGATGAATGTGGAGGTGGTTAGGCGAATTGTGGTTTGCGCCCGTGCGGAGAAGATTTGAAGAGCGACGTGTCGACAGTTCTTGAGGGCGAAGTTATAGTCACAATGTAACTGGTTAATCCTTCTCCAAAACTAAGGTTGTGACGCCCGTTCCTTCGTGCTGAATAACGCGAACGGTATAGGCTGTGCCGTCAATCGTGATGGCATCGCCTGCCGCTGCACCGCTAGGCAAATCTGCTGTCGTGCAAATAAACCGGGGCTGGGCACTGACCACACCGACGCCGGATAGCGGATCGACTTCAAAATACTCGTTGTCGAAGATGCCGTTTACTGTGCTGGCCGACCCGCCCGACGGCGTGTAGCTCGAAGCCGTGGCAAAACCATCAGTGTCAAAAATAACCGTTCGCTCGCGCCTTCAATGGTCATTGGCTACTTCCGCCGACCCCGTTTCACTAAGCCCGGGGCATAGCTGGTGGTGAGACCAACGCTGCGATCATCGCCAGCCTTCGCCGTAGTATTCGGCTGCGCCCTGCCCAATTTGATCAGCGCCTGCGCATCCGCATCGCTAACGTCGGCAGTCTCACTGACGGCGCAATGCCGCCCGCCGATTGCCGCGTCCCGGCTTAAAATAATCTTCATCGCAAACCCCAAAAAGGTAGGGAGAGGCCGAAGCCCCTCCTCATAGTTCAGACCGACCAGGTGGTCGTGTAATCCAGAACAGCCGCGAACGATTGAGCATGGCGAACAGCCACATCGTGTCCTGATCTGCCTCCCCCTGTACGAGATGTCCGGTAAAGTTAAGGACGGTGATTATGTGGTGGTCCACCGCATTAACCCCGACGGGCTGTATGAGGCCACCTGCAAACAATATCGCCTTGTTGACGGTGAAATGTGGCTGGCCCCAGATCGAACAACC
>CAUZBE010000268.1:0-4961 GCA_963577885.1 Alphaproteobacteria bacterium | reverse complement strand
CGTCGACGCCATGGCGTATTTCTATGTCCGCATCCTGGATATGGAGAAAGTGACGTTCGGAGATGGCTGGCTCGCGCTGTATGTTGGCGGGTAAAATTCAATTTTCAGACTGCGGGCGGGTACGCTCGACTGCATGCGCCGAACCATCTGGCCGGGACCCAGGATTTTGCCTAATCAGCACCATTGCCGTGGCGGAGATCAAGCGCGAGCTTGAGGCCCGCGGCATTGACATTATCGGAGGTCCTGTAGAACGCACCAGCGCCGAGGGTACCTTGAGCTCGATCTACTTCCGTGATCCGTAAACAACCTGGTGTAAATCATCAATTAGGTCTAATGCACGGCCTTGTCCTGATCGGCCCAGAAGGATTCGCGGAGGGTCGTCTTCAAAATTTTCCCGGCACCCGAAAGAGGCAGGGGATCAGCACGAAATTCCACGGATTTGGGGCATTTGAAAGCGGCTATCAGGGCATTGCAATGGGCAATGATCGCCTGTTCATCCGCATTCTGTCCCTCATGCAGACGGATAATGGCGTGCACCTGCTCGCCCCATTTCTCGTCAGGAATGCCGATTACCGCGCATTCAGCCACGGCTGCGTGCTGATAGACAGCGTCTTCCACCTCGACTGAATAGACATTTTCGCCGCCCGAGATTATCATGTCCTTGACCCGATCGACAATATATACAAAGCCCTCTTCGTCCATGCGCGCGCCGTCGCCCGTGTGTAGCCAGCCTTTGCGCAGGGCATGGGCGGTCATCTCCGGCTGCCGCCAATAACCCAGCATGACGTTGTCGCCACGGGCACATATTTCGCCCACCGTACCGGTGGGAACCTCGTTATCATCCTCATCGACGATGCGCAGTTCCACCCCCATAAGGGCCTGACCGCAGGAACCCGGCTTGCCGAGAGAGGGATCGAGCACGTGGCGGTCAGGTTCCAACATGGTCAGGATGGGTGCGGATTCCGTCTGCCCATACGCGTGATGGAAACGGGCATGAGGCATTACCTCCATGGCGCGGCGGACCACCGCCTCGGGCATGGGCGAGGCGCCATACATCATGTCGACCAGACTGGATAGATCGAAGTCTTCAACGCCTGGGAAATGCACGGCCATATTAACCATGGTCGGTACCCATAAGGTGACCGAGATTTTATGGTCTTGAATGGCGTTCAGGGCGGCCTGCGGCTCGAATCCGGGAATTATGACGGAAGATCCGGCGGCGGTAGCGATGGCGTAGGTGCAGGCCCCGTCCGCGATATGGAACATCGGAGCTGCGTGCAGATAGACCGAGTGGCTACGATAACCGACCTTTGGGGCGAATTGCAGGGCGTTGTAGAGAACGTTGTGCTGGCTCAACATCACGCCTTTGGACCGCCCAGTGGTCCCGCCCGTGTAGTATAGCATGGCCAGATCCTCGCTTTGGCTCTCGACCGCAGGCAGGGCGGAAACGCCGTCCAGAAAACCTTCAAACGAAAACATACCCTGTGGCGGTGGGCCATCACCCAGAAAGACCAAATGTTTGACGGTTTCCATTTGGTCCTGAATTTTTGGCAGCATTGGGACGAAACTTTCGTCCACCATCAATACAGTGGCGCCGGAATCGTTCAGCCAGAAGACGATTTCAGGCGGCGCCAGGCGGGTGTTGATGGGCACCAGGACATAGCCACCCCACGGCACGCCAAAATAGCTTTCCATATAGCGGTCGTTGTTCAGGGACAAAACCGCTACCCGGTCGCCGCTCTGCAGGCCCAGGTTTTTTAGACCCCCCGCCAGTCTGGCAATACGTTCGCCGAATTGGAGCCAACTGTGCTGCCGGTCTTGAAAGATCGTCGCCGTGCCATTGCCGTTAACCTGCATATTGCGACTGATCGTACTGGAAATTTTCATGGTCTCACATACTCCGAACGTGTTGACCGCAGCATATCCAGGGGCTATCCGTTTTGCTATCCGTTTTGCACATAATTCGTGCCGCTATTTGCTCCGGGAAGTTCCGCCATGTCTTAGTCCAAGTACATCTTGCACAGCAGCACGGATGAGTTTCGCCGCTAGCGCGCCCAGGCCGAAGCTTTGGCGCCCGAGGCAGCGGTCATGCTGGATCGTATTGGTATTGAGACAGGCTGGCGCTGTGCCGAGCTGAGCTGCGGTGGTGGCGGTATCATGGACTTGTTGAGCGTTCGGGGCGGACCAAAGGGACATGTCGTTGGCCTGGATCAACAGGAGAATAGCCTGGCCGCGGGGCCTGAATGGCGGGCTGGAAAACGTCAGCTTCCATCAGTCGGGCATATTGGACAAGGATCTGCCGGCGGAAAGTTTCGACTTCGTCCACCTGCGCTTTGTCCCGACTACCGTCGGCCAACACGACGCGATGGTCGGGGTCGCCGCGCGTTTGCTGAAGCTTGGTGGGATCATAGCGCTGCAGGAAGGCAATGGTATTGGTATCGATTGCTTTCCCCCCATGACGCCTTTTACCGTTTGTGAGAACTTCTGTTCAGAGTCGTTAACGAGGTCGGGGATGCCGCCGCCGGTCCGCGCGCCTTCGAATTGTTGCGGCGATCGGGCTATGAGCGGATCAATATCAGGCCCTGTCAGGCCGGTGCGCGCATCTTTGATGACATGGCATTATACCTGCCTGAAACCGTCCGTTCGGTGCAGCAGGCGCTGCTTGCCCGCGAATTGATCACGGTGCACGAACTGGAGGAAGCTCTGGCCGCCTGCGAGGCCCATTTGCGGGATCCTGGCACCATTTCGACCCATATTAGCATGCTACAGGTCTGGGGCCGGAAGCCTGGTTAGGGCTACTATAATCTTACCCATTGCGGTTTTTCTGTCAGGACGGCACATTGCGCCGGACATTGGTATTTTGTTGTGGAGGCGGTGATGGACATTGCGCAAATGCGGATCGATTTGGCGGCATCCTTACGCTGGGCCGCCCGTCTTGGACTGAACGAGGGCGTGGACAATCACTTTTCCATGGCGGTGGCGGATGAAGACGGCAACGTGCGTGGCGACCGCTTTTTGATCAATCCGGTCGGCTGGCATTGGTCGGAAATCACCGCGTCCTCCCTGGTGCTCTGCGATGCCGACGGAACAGTGCTGGAAGGTGAGAACGAGGTCGAGGACACGGCGTTCTATATCCATAGCCGGGTACATCTGGGCTGTCCCTCGGCCACGGTGGCCATGCATACCCACCAGCCCCACGCTACGGCCCTGACCCTGCTGGAGGGTGGCCGGCTGGAAATGTGTGAGCAAAACGCCCTGATGTTCGATGAACGTATCGCCTATGACGACGAATACGAAGGTCTGGCGCTGGACGCGGGGGAGGGCGACCGCTTGGCCAGTAAGATGGGCAACCGCAGCCTGTTGCTGATGGCCAGCCACGGTGTCCTGGCTGTTGGGCCCAGTGTCGCCGAATGTTTCAACGATCTATATTATCTGGAGCGGGCGGCGCAGTTTCAGGTTCTGGCGCGCGCCACGGGTAGAAATTTACGCACGATTTCCCAGGAGGTCCGCGACCGGGTGCGCCAGCAAATGGGTGCCGAGCGGGTCAGCGTGGCACAGCGTCACTTTACCGCCCTGCGTCGCATGTTGGACCGGGAAGAGCCGGAATACCGAAACTGATCGTAATTCGTCCGGGTAATAGGACCTTGTGTTCGACCTGGCCTAGATAATGCCGCTTTGTTCCAGCAGGCGGCGATGGGCTTGCAGGCTGTCGGTGATCATCAGGGCTGCTTGCACCGCATCCCGGCCCGCCTCTCCCGTAACCGACGGGGTCTCACGCCGGCGCACGCATTCAATAAAGGCCGCGATTTCGTGCGCCAGGGCGTCCGCCTCCTCGAAACTGAATTCCTCTGTTTCGATGTTCGGGATGCCGGGAAACATCTCGCCCTCGCCCTTTCGCCGGGACGTCACCTTGCGCTGGGCCAAATCGGCCACCAGATAGGCATCGGGCTGAAAGATTCGCATGCTGCGTTCGGTTTTCAAGGAGACCCGGCTGGCGGTCAAATTAGCCGAGCATCCGGAGGCGAAACCGAGACGAGCCGAGACGATATCCTCCCTTTCTGAGACCACCGCCGCGCCTACCGCATCGACCGAAATTAGCGGCGCCTGCACCAGTGCCATAATCAGATCGATGTCATGGATCATCAGATCCAGCACCACATTCACATCCGTCGCCCGGGGCCGGAACGGGGCGATCCTGTTGGCCTCGATAAACAATGGCTTATCCACCCGTTCGGCCAAGGCGAAATAGGCCGGCGAGAAGCGTTCCAGATGTCCCACCTGCAAGGTCAGGCCGCGGGCTTTGGCCGTGGCAATCAGGGCATTGGCGCTGTCGACGGTTTCGGTGATCGGCTTTTCGACCAATAAATGGATGCCCAATTCCAACAGCTCCCGGCCCACTTGATGATGCAGGCTGGTCGGCACTGTCAGGGATGCCGCATCGACCCGGCCAGTCAGATCCTGGTGGTCTGACAGCGCCTGGCAACCAAAAGCGGCAGCAACCTCCTTGCCACGGGTCAGATCCTGATCGACTACCGCGACCAGATCAACGCCTTCGAGGGCGGCATATTTTTTTGCGTGCAGGCGGCCGAAATGGCCAACCCCCACAACAGCAACGCGAATTCTTTCAGGCACCGCGATCCTCTCCGTCGCTGACCGCTTCGGTCACACGGGCTGTTTAGCCCTTAAAATACTGCTTCGCTTCGCACCGTCCAGAGATAATTGGTTGATGCCTACCCCATGGCGCCGTCGCGGCAAAGCGCAAATGCACAAGGGAGCATTTGCATCTTGTCCACGCCTCGGAATTTTTACGGTAGTTGGCTGCAATTGTACGTGGAGAGAAATCATGCTGAAGCACAGATCGTTTGGAAAAACTGGGTTGGAATTTTCGGAACTAGTTCTAGGTGCGGGATACGTGGGCGGCATTGTCATACATGCTGATGATGATACCCGCCGCGCCTTGA
>CAUZBE010000267.1:0-4999 GCA_963577885.1 Alphaproteobacteria bacterium | reverse complement strand
CTGGTTGTTTCCGCATGTGCGCTTATGGTCAGCGTATTGGGTGAAAGTGCCACCAGTCGTTCTTTCCGTTCCCTTATCTCTTGCAATCTCCTTGAGGTGCGCCGCGACCTAATCTCCCTATTCTTTTCGGCATCCTCAACACTTATAGGTCTTTTCCAAACGCAACTGTAAGCGCGTTCCACCGCTGGATCCGACAATAGGGATACGGTCCTTCTTTCACCATCCCATGGCGCGGCTCATTCGGCGCGGATCGGCCCCGCCTTCCAGTATCCCCGTCTCCAAATTCTTGGTGATGGCGCAAACGCCAGCCGTTTTGTAGGTCATGTCGGCAAGCCGCTCGACATCATGGCCCAGAGTCGATAACGCATCCGTTGTTTTTTCGTCGATGCGGCCCTCCGCTGTCAGTTTGCCGGGGAACGCCTTGTGGGGTTCAAATGAATCCGGCTGGCTGTGGGTCATAAACCGGGGCGCTTCAATGGCGTCTTGAATGCCCATGCCGAACACCAAGTGGTTGATCAGTACTTGCAACATGCTTTGGGTTTGATTGTCGCCGCCGGGGGTCCCGAATGGCATAGCCAGCTTGCCTTTATTTATCGCCATGGCCGGGTTGGGCGTCAGACGCGGACGCTTCCCCGGTGCGACGGACGATGCGTGACCGGGTACGGCCCAGCTTTGCGACCCACGCGACGATGGGCAAAACCCGGTTCCTGGAATAATAGGGGATTCCCAGGACACGTCGCTGGGCGTTGCAGAAAAGACATTGCCGTCGCGGTCGATGACGCAGCAATAGGACGTATCGGCGGGCGCCGGCGGACTGCCTGTCACGGTCAAAGTCGCGTTGGAAACCGCAACGGGCGTCGCGCCATATTGTGACCCCATATCACCCGACGGCGGCATTTCCGGCCATGCCCGATCGGGGCGGATCAGGCCGCGCCGTTCTTCCGCGTAGGACGCTGATAGTAACGTGTCCAGGGGCACGTCGATGAAGCGCGGGTCGCCGTAATATCGTTCCCGGTCGGCAAAGGATAGCTTCATGGCTTCGGCGATCAGGTGAATATAGGCGGGACTGTTGTGGCCTAATTCGGCCAGATCGTATCCCTTCAAGATCGAAATCATCTGCTGCAGAACCGGGCCCTGGCACCAGGCACCGCAGGTGTAAATATCTGTTCCCATGAAATTCGTGCACACCGGCGGTTCAATTGCCGACGCGTAATCGGAAAGGTCTTCTTCGGTCAGCCAACCGCCATTTTCAGCATGGTAGCCGATCATCATGCGGGCTAAATCGCCGCGATAGAACGCGTCGCGCGCGGCTTTTAAGCCGGCGTTGCGACCGCGGCTGGCCGCAGCGGCTTCTTCGTCGGCCATGAACTGGATCGATCTGGACAGGTCGGTTTGAACAAAATTTTTGCCCACATGCGGCGGGTGCCCATCGGGCAGATAAATCGCCGCGCTGGCACTCCATTTGGCATAGTCGTCTTCATGGGCGACAATATAGTCGCGCATGACGTGATGCATCGAAAACCCTTCCCGGGCATAGCGAATGGATGCCGCCGCTACCTCGCTGAACGACATGGTGCCGTATCTTTGCAAGGCGGTGATCCAGGCGTCGGGGGCGGCAGGCACAACCGTACGCAACAAACCAATCGGCACGCCGCCGTCGTATTCCTTTATGAAACGCTCGATGCTTGCGTCTTTAGGCCACCAGCCCAAGCCGCTGATCGTCACAACCTGGTCCTGCTCGGCCAGGTAGATCATGATCGGCGCGACGCCGGAAAACTGCACCATATCGCTATGGACAACGCCCAGTGCCATTCCTGCCGCAACCCCGGCATCGACCGCGTTGCCGCCCGCTTCCAGGATGTCGAATCCAGCCTGGGTCGCCAAAAAATGACCGGCGGACACCATGTATCGGGTGCCGTTGATCACAGGTTGGTGGGGCATGACATTGGTTCCTTCCTGGAATGAGCACCGAATATCGACACAAACGAACACTCAATACAATGGTGTATACACTCGAATCATTGCCGTACGGGCTGGGGCGCGCAGTGGTCTTCGTCTATAGCTTCTTTCCCATGCAGGACTTTGACATCATCTTTTTCTCAACCATCGTTTCCGTAACCGTTATGCATATTAGAGTGTGCTAGGTTAGCTATTGGAAAATACTGGTCCCATGTTTTGGTGGGCAAAGAGCCGAGAGAGCAAGACGATGTACGCGCACGACCATATTGGCCCGCATTTCAACTTTGACAACAGCTTCGCGCGAAGCCTCAAAGGTTTTTACGTATCTTGTGATGCAAACCCCGCAATTGCACCGAAATTGTTGCAGCTCAACCATGGGCTGGCAGAGGAGCTCGGCCTCGATCCGGTCACACTCAATTCTGAGGCAGGCTTGGCAATTTTTGCCGGGAACGTTGCGCCCAAAGGCTCCGAGCCCCTCGCGCAGGCCTATGCTGGGCACCAATTTGGTGGGTTTACTCCGCAGTTGGGTGATGGACGGGCACTTCTGCTCGGCGAGATGATAGACACCCAACATCGCCGCCGCGACATCCAGTTGAAAGGCTCTGGCCGCACACCATTTTCCCGTGGCGGAGACGGCAAGGCCGCCCTTGGACCAGTATTGCGCGAATACCTGATCGGGGAATCTATGCATGCGCTTGGCGTCCCGACAACGCGCGCGTTGGCGGCGGTAACCACCGGCGAACTTGTCTATAGAGAGACGGCGCTGCCCGGTGCGGTTCTCACCCGGGTCTCGGCAAGCCATATTCGGGTCGGTACATTCCAGTTTTTTGCCGCGCGTGGCGAAGCCGCCAAGGTCCGTGAATTGGCCGATTATGCAATCACACGTCACTACCCTGATACCGCAGGCGCAGAAAACTGCTATCTAGCTTTCTTTGACGCTGTTGCTAACTCCCAGGCTACGCTGATCGCCCGCTGGATGAGTGTCGGTTTCATCCATGGCGTGATGAACACCGACAATATGACAATCTCAGGCGAGACCATTGACTACGGGCCCTGCGCCTTCATGGACAGTTATGCACCCGGCACCGTGTTTAGCTCGATCGACACACAGGGCCGTTATGCCTATGCCAACCAGCCGCTGATCTTGGCCTGGAACATGGCCAGATTTGGCGAAACCCTGATGCCGCTGGTCTACCCAGACAAGGATCGGGCCACAAAAGTACTGGCCGAAGCTCTCCAACGCTTACAACTGCTTTATAAAACCTACTGGCTGACTGGCATGCGGGCTAAGATAGGCCTGTCGATGGAAGACGCCGATGACCTGGAACTCGTTAATGAGCTGCTGAACGTGATGGAATCTGGGTCGGCTGATTTTACCCTCGTGTTTCGTCGTCTTTCACAGATACTTCGCGGCGATGCCGACCCGGTGCGGCAATTATTTGATGATCCGGGCGCCTTCGACATTTGGGCACAGCGCTGGCATGACCGATTAACGAGGAACAACAGGACCCCGGAGGCCACCGCGCAGGCCATGGACCGGGTCAATCCGATCTATATCCCCCGAAACCACAAGGTCGAGGAGGCGCTGTCCGCCGCTGTTGATCTGGAGGATATGGAACCTTTCACGGACTTGCTAACAGTTCTGAGGTACCCTTTCGACGAGATTCCCGGAAAGGATGCCTATGCTGCGCCAGCACCATTTTCGGCCGTCCCCTACCAGACCTTCTGCGGAACCTAACGCCAGCGGCGCGCGCAGGCCGCGTAGGAAACCTTTCCTTAAAAGTTACCGGGCTACCCATCTACCTCATGTCGCCCCACATTTCCCAGCTTAGAAACTTGACCCCTTCACTCTGTCTGGCCGTTGTCGTATTTCTTGAAAGTGCGGGGTGTGGCTTGGCAACTCGATGAAAATGGAAAAATGAGATGATCCACGGATATCGCGCTATCTGAGGAAATGCGCACACTTTAGAAGGACGTGCAGAGCTTTTTGGATGACAGCCTGACCCCGGGTATCCGCGAGGCGGCACGTCTCTACACCACCATATTGACGGAATACGGCGCCAACCAGGGCTGGCTCAAGGTCGTGGTGCCGGGGCTGGGCTGCGCCGTCCTGGCCCTCGACCCGGCCGTACAATGTGGTATGTTGGGCGTTGAGGGCCAGTTTATAGCGTAAGGCGGTTGCCCGTGATTGTTCCTGTCCATCGTCCACTATGCGCTTTATGCGGCGCAGGCCGATGGGGCTTTTTTTCCGCCAGGGTTGCGACCAGATCGGCCAGGGTGGCCGCCAGGCCATTGTCGGGCGCTACTAGATTGACAAGACCCCAATCTAACTTCTGCCGGGCCAGCATAAAAGAGCCCATATAGATTAGTTGTTTGGCCCGGGTCGGGCCAATCTTGCGGGGCAGTCAGACGGAATTACCGTCACCTGGCACCAGGCCGTAATTGGCATGGCATCGCCGAACTTCGCGCTTTCCGCCGCAATCACCAAATTACAGGCCATGACCAATTCCAGGCCACCGGACAGGGTCAGGCCATTCACGGCCGTGAAGATCGGAGTGGGGAAGGCCTCTACGCGCAACAATAGGCGGTGCAAGGCTTCAAGGAACAGGCTGTTGATCGCCGCCGTATCGGCGGCGCCCATGCGCTCTTTCGCCGCTTTCAAATCGGCCCCGGCGCAAAAGGCCCGCCCGTTGCCGCTAATGGACAGGGCGTATAATTGGCGATGGTCTTCGATGCTGTCCAGGGCATCATTCAGATCATCAATCATGGCAGGCAAAACGCTGTTCAGAGCGTCCGATCGGTTCAGGGTGATGGCGACATGATAGTCCTAATCAATTAGGCTGATGGCTTTGTAAGAAATTCCCGTACTCCTAGATCCCGTGCGCCGAATAATTTTATGTCCATTCCTTTGGCACGATGGAAGAATGGCGCTTCCCCCGGGCCGTCGCCTCGGCTACCGTTGGCCAATCATATTCGGGGGAAGAGAGATGCAAAATATGGCGATTAACAGCGATCGTTTATGGGCCTCGTTGGTGGAGAT
>CAUZBE010000266.1:0-5026 GCA_963577885.1 Alphaproteobacteria bacterium | reverse complement strand
AAGGCGAATGTCTCCACAGCGCTTGTGACATTGTTTGACATTGTTTGACGTTGATATGGCGGCAATGGGAGCAATGATGGCAGACCCTGAATTCCAAAAATTGACCGAGAATTATGTTGAAGAACATATTCCCTATTCAATCACTCCACTAAACCCTCCTGCTTAGGATGTCTCAACGCAAATATATGTTCATCTGAGGGAATACTCGGACGTCCCTCGGATATCACACGCTCAGCCGAAAAATTATTTTGGGGCGATGGCCGTCTAGGGGGTACAATCGCGGCCTTTACGGGAGATGGTTGGATGCGGGACTTTGAGGGGAAATTAGCGGTTATCAGTGGCGGCGGGTCGGGCATCGGACGGGCGCTGGCCGAACAGCTGGCCGGAGACGGCTGCCATCTCGCACTATGCGATCTTTCCGGCGACGCCATGGCGGAAACGGCGGCCCGCTGCCGGACTGTCAACCCGGCGATCACCGTCTCCACCTATGCCTGCGATGTCACGGACGAGGACGCGGTGGGGGCCTTTTGCGATGATGCGCTGGCAGCCCATGGCGTCGATCACGTCAACCTGGTCTTCGCCAACGCCGGGATCGGGGGCGGCGGCAGTTTCATCGAGGACGAACCGGATGATTGGGAGCGGACCTTTAATGTCTGCTGGTACGGGGTCTATTATATGGCCCGCGCCTTCGTGCCCCTACTGATTGCGGCCGAGGAAGGCCACCTGATCAATACCAGCTCTGTCAATGGATTTTGGGCCAGCCTGGGCCCGGGCGTGCCGCAAACCGCCTATGGGGCGGCGAAGTTCGCTGTGAAGGGCTTTTCCGAGGCGCTGATCACAGATTTTCGCCTGCACGCCCCGCACGTCAAGGTGTCCGTCGTCATGCCCGGCCATATCGGCACCAACATCGCGATAAATTCCGGCAAGGTTCTGGGCAAGCCCGACCCCATGGATATGACGGCGGACGACGTCGCGAAATTGCGCGCACAAATGAGCAGGCGCGGCAAGCCGGTGGACAACCTGCCCGACAACGCCATTCGCGGCGCCATCAAGAAACGGGGGGAGAATTTTCGCGACAACGCCCCGACCACGCCGGCACAGGCGGCAGCAATCATCCTGGATGGAGTGCGGGAAGAGCGTTGGCGTATCCTGGTGGGTGAGGATGCCCAGGCCCTGGATAATCAAGTGCGCGCCAAGCCCGAAGAAGCCTACGAGGCCGAATTCATGCAAGGCCTGCACGACGATGGCTATCTAAACTTCACCCTCGATAGGTAAATTTTCTCACCGGTTATTTCCAGGGCGGTGGCTGGCCCCAGCGCTCCCACGAGGTCGTCGCGCTGGTCGGCAGCCGGCTGGTAGGCCCGAACTTACCGCGTGGATAACCAATCGGAATACAACAGTGGAAGACCATGTTCTCGGGCACCCCGAACATGGCGTTGACCCGTTCCATGACCTGGGGGTGCAGGGTGGTCAGCACGCTGCCGAGGCCGAGCGCCCGGGCCGATAGCAGCAGGTTCTGCACCCCGGGAAAGGTGGATGAGGCGGCGACGCCGGAGACTTCCGAATAAACCAGGATGACGGCGGGCGCATTGACCATTTCGTCCGCCAGCAGGGCCGGCAGGCGGTACACGGAGCCCTCTGGAATGTCGGCCTTGCTGGCCCAGCCGTACGCATCGCGGCGTTTGGCCCACCACGCCTCGAAATACAGCTTGCCAAATTCGTTGATGGCGCCGCGTTCGCGAATGACCAGGTAACGCGCCGGTTGGGTATTGCCACCGTTCGGTGCTTTCGAGGCCGCGTCCAGAATGATCTGTAGCTGCGCGTCAGTGACCGGGCGGTCCGGATCCAGCCGGCGCGTGGCGCGCTGGCTGAACATCGCTTCACCGATCGGCATCGTCAGTTCGCTGGGCGGGTCGAGGCGGACCATATCCATTCTGTTGTTCCTTGCTGTTGGCACTTTTGCCGGGTGCTGGGTGTCGGGCCTTTGCCGCATCAATCTCCGACGGCAGTCTCGCGCAGTTTCTGGGCATCAAATTTCGCGGCCTTCACAGCCGCCTTGACCACCGGCACGTCTTCGCGTGCGATGGGTTGCATAAAGGTCTTGCGGGCCAGGGCCGCGAAGATGTAGGGGGCCAATTCCGCCGCCTTGACGGCTTCTCGCTCCGCTGCATCCTGGCTGAATTTGGGCATCACTTCACGGGCGAACAATTCCAGGGATTCGCAGATATTCCGGTTGGTATTGCGGCCCGCCTGCTGCAAGAAGATAACCTGGTCGATACCGACGTCCTGGAAATCGCGCAAATGCCGGGCCATGTCGTCCGGTGTACCGATGCCGGCGCCATCGTATTCGGAACGCGACAGCGCCGCCTGTATCAAACGGTCGGAGGCGTCGCCGCGCTTTTCGAGGAACTCCTCCCACATGTTGGAATAACCGGGCACGAAATCCTCGGCCACCAACTTTTGTTGCGAATAGCGGAAGAATTCGAAATTATCCTGGCCGCGCCGGATCGCTTCGGCCCGGTCTTCGTGCATTGAAAAGGCCGAAACCATGGCCAGGTTGGCATTAACCGACCACCCCAGTGGCACGCAGGCCTCGCTCTTGATGATGTCGTAGTAGATTTCCGACCAGTTCTTGGCCTCGTCCGGATCGAGGAAGGAGAACGCCAGGGCGCCTATCCCGTTCTGCGCCGCGATCCTGATGGTATCGCGGTTGGTGCAGGCCATCCACAAGGGGGGATGGGGTTTTTGCAGCGGCTTGGGCAGGACATTGCGGCAGGGAAAGGAAAACCCCTCGCCCTCGTAGCCCGGATAGGGGGTCAGGGACATCATGTTACAGATCTGTTCGGCGGCTTCCAGCGCCAAGGCCCGTTTCCTCTTGGCCGGGATGCCGAAGGCGCCTAGTTCAAGCCGCGTCGCCCCCTCGCCAATGCCAAATTCAACCCGGCCGTCCGAGAGCAAATCGAGGGTCGCCAAACCCTCCGCCGTGCGCGCCGGATGATTGTAGTTGGGAATGACCTGACGAATTCCGTGGCCCAGGCGGATATTCTTGGTCAATCCGGCGGCGGTGGCCAGGAAGACCTCCGGCGCCGAGGCATGGGAATATTCGTCAAGAAAATGGTGCTCTACTTCCCAGGCGTAATCGAACCCGAGTTTGTCGGCCAGAACGATTTGTTCCAGCGCCTCCTTGAACAAGCGATGTTCGTCGCCATCGTTCCAGGGGCGGGGTAACTGCAATTCGTAAAATACACCGAAACGCATGGCTTGGATTTCCTCAACAAAATTTGGAACTGCGGCCGATCAAAGCCGGCACCGCCAGTCTGATCATAACTATAAATTTTCCACCGCGCATATGGAAGGTTTTCAACGCGCCGGCGCGCATACCGTTTATTTGAAAAGACCTTAAGCGATCCCCACCATTTCGGTGCCGCTGTTAAATACCAACATGGCATCACCATCGACCCACTGTTCCATTCCATCCGGGTGGATCTGTTCACGATAGCTGGCCCAGTGGGCGGCATCGGGAAAGTATAGCTCCGCCATGCCGGCATGGGCTTCCTCCGCCGGTTCCATGCTGTGGCTGACCACATAGCGAAAACCGCCCACGGCCTCCATGGTCTGGCGCACATTGGGCACATGAACATCCAGCCAGTGATCAAACAGAGCGCCGCAGTCGGCATCCGCCAGCAGGCTTACTAAAAACGTAACCTTGAAAAAACCACTCCGGGTACACGGAAACGGTGGATTCAGGGTCGGCGGGTTTAGCGGCAGGGAGCCGTCCATTATCACATACTCACGGGTCGCCCAGGGCCGGTAAGGTTCCGACTTTTCTTGAAATGTATCCGTGGGCGCCTCGCCATGGGCCGATGACGGTCGCGGCAACGCCCTTTCATACCAGAGCTGCGCGACGCCATCCCAATGGTGGGGTCTATCGGGTTTGGGGTCAAACAGCGTCGCCACGTAGCGTTCCGCATGGAGTTTGCCGTTCGCACCGCCTTGCTGGTTCCGGGCGATAACATCGGGCATGTGATTGGCAAACCAATGGGCAATCAACTCTTCACGGCTAGTCGCGGGTTTCCGCTTGATCAAATACATCATCTTCGCACCCGGTGTCGCCAAGGGTCTTGATGCCATTTTTATTACCTCGTCACAGTTACCCATTGCGTACAGAAGCCGCATGAACATCCAGGTAATGGGTTCAATCGCTCTGTACCATAATATTACAGCGTATCAGCAAGCCAGATTTTGTTTGTGAAAAACAATTTTGGATTAGCCTTGTCCATCAGTGCGGCGCCTTGCCCAGGGCCGGCGACATGTTGACGCGCGGGGGATAATTCTGCCGGAAACCGAAATATACTATGTGCTTGTCATCGGCGGCGGCATCAATGGCGCCGGCATCGCGCGCGACGCCGCCGGCCGGGGCCTGAAGGTTGCCCTGTGCGATATGAACGATCTGGCCGGCGCCACGTCGTCGGCCAGCAGCAAGCTGATCCATGGTGGTGCGCTCTCTCGAATATTACCAATTCCGTCTGGTGCGCGAGACCTTGGCGGAACGCGAGGTGTTGTTGCACATCGCGCCCCATCTGGTGCGTCCGTTGCAATTCGTGTTGCCCCACGTCAACACCATCCGGCCGGCCTGGCTGGTCCGGCTGGGTTTGTTTCTGTACGACCATCTAGGCCCACATCCCAGCCTGCCTAATTCAACCGCCCTGGATCTGCGCCACGTTGCCGCCGGGCGGCCGGTTCGTGACGGCATCCGCAAAGGCTTCATCTATTACGACTGCTGGGTGGACGATGCCCGTCTGGTGGCGGAAAACGCCGTGAACGCGGTCCAGCTTGGCGCACGTATCATGACCAACACCACGCTGACCGTGGCCCAACGGTCGATAGCGAATGGCAGGCTCGTCTACTCGACCGGCTTGGCCAAGGCGAGGTGCAGTTACGCGCCCGGGCCCTAGTCAACGCGGCCGGGCCTTGGGCCGATCAAGTGCTGGCGACAACCAAGACCTGTGCAACGGGCGGTACAAAG
>CAUZBE010000265.1:0-5036 GCA_963577885.1 Alphaproteobacteria bacterium | reverse complement strand
CCTTCTTGGTACTCAGGGTGCTATCGACCAGGGCGGCCAGATGCTCCGCCGCCTGCCGTAGGCCGCCCTGGCCATAGGGGCGCCCGAACAGGCCGCGCAGGCCATTGGCGGTGAATTTTTGCCGCAGCCCATCTGGCATGGACTGGGCGAAACCTTCCAGCACCTCGCCGACGCCAAAGCCTTGGGTGAACAGGCCGCGAATGGTATCGACCGTACCATCGCCACCGCCGTACATGCGGATCTGTGCGCCTTCCAGGGCATTGCCCATGGCCCGGGCCTGATCGATATGTACATCTCGGTCGGCCTCGATGGACAGTTTGGCCAGTTCTAGGAAGGTAGCGGCATCGTTGTATTTTGCCAGAGCCTCCGCCTTGGCTTCCATGCCGGTGGCCTCCGCCTCCAACATACGCTGGGTGTTGGCAATGCGCAGGCTTTCGACTTCCATCTCGGCCCGGCCTTGGGCGCCGGCATGCCGCTCGATACCCTCGGCGGAGATTTTCTGGGCCTCGGATGATGCGTGGGCACGGATCATGGTGGCTTCGGATTCCTGTTCGGACGACAGTTTGCGTGCTTCCGATTGGGTGATCATATGCATGCGGGTAATGGCCGCCTTACTCTCTTCGTCGATACGGCGGATTTCGGCCAGCATTTCCGCGTCGATCTGCTCAATTTCTTTGGCCCGTTCGGCATCCGCCAGCAGGCGGACGGAATCGACCTGGTGTTGGGCACTTTCTCTTTCCGCCGTCGTGGTCAGGCGTTGCACTTCGGCAGCCTCCAGTTCCTTGGTTTTCTCCACCAGGGCAATTTCACGGTTGCGCTCTTCGGTCTCGCGGGCCAGGAAGCGCCGGATGTCGGCGGCCTCGCGTTCCTTGTCCTTCTCAATCAAGGCGATGTCCCGCTGGCTCTGTTCCAGCGCAATCGCCAGGCCCTTCCGTACCTCTGCCTGTTCCAGTTCCTCTGCCTTGCCAACCAGGGCAATTTCGCGGTCGCGCTCTTCCTGTTCGCGGGCCAGTGTGCGGCGAATTTCCGCCCGTTCCAATTCTTCCGTCTTGCCAATCAGGATGATCTCGCGGTCCCGTTCCGCCGATTCACGGGATAAGGAACGCGATATTTCCGCGGCTGTTTTTAACTTACTCTCCTCGATCACGGCGGTTTCTTTATGGATTTGAGCCTTTTCCAACGCCTCGGCCTTGACAATTTCCTCTTGTTCCACTTCCCAACGGCGATCCAGGATAAAGCGTTGCTGTTCGCTCAACACGCGCGCCCTTTCATTGGCCACTTCCTGTTCCTGCTGGGCGGCGGCAAAACTTTCTTGGCGGTCCAGCTCCAACATCTCCAGCCGTGTTTCCAGGGCCCTCTTGCGCACCGATAGCGCGGCCTCTTCTGCCGCGTTGTGACGGGCGTCGCGGGCCGTTTCCTCGTCCGCCATGACAGCGGTAATGCGGGCTATCTCGGCCTGCTGGCGTTCACGCTCTTTCCCGGACAGCTCAATTTCCCGCTGTTTTCCTGCCCGCTCCTGCGATAACACACGATCGATTTCCGCCAATTCGGCATCCTTGGCCTTGCCAACCAGTTCGATCTGCCGGTCTCGCTCCGCCTTTTCCAAGGTCAGATTGCGGCTGATATTGGCTAATTCCTCCTCCCGCGCCTTGCCGATCAAATCGATCTCGCGATCGCGGCGTTCTTTCTCCAGGGCTAGGTCCTTTTGAATTTCGGCGGTTTCCCGTCGTCTGCCTTCCTCCGTTATGGCCAAATCCCGTTCAGTACGGATCCGTTCCAGGGTTGTTTCGTTGTCGATTTCCCGCTGCTCCACCCCCATGCGCTGGTCCAGCACATAAATCTGTTTTTCACCAAGTTGCTTAGCTTGTTCGTTGGCAATTTCCTTGTCCTGGCTGGCCCGCGCCACGGCTTCGTGCCGCTCGATCTCCAACAGTTCCAACTGGGTATCCAAATCCTTTTGGCGGATCGATACCGTGGTGCGTTTTTCCGTGTCATGCACCTTGCGCCGGGCATCCGAGGTGATCTCGGTAATAACTTTCAGGCCTTCGGCGTCAAACACGTTGTCGGTGCGGAAGAATTCCTTGCCCGACTGTTCCAAGGTGACAATGGAGACTTCTTCCAAAACTAAGCCGTTGGAGGTAAAGCTTTCGGTTACCCCATTGCGGATGTCGGAGGCAAAGTCATCTCGGTTTTGATGCAGTTCTTTCAAGGTCTTTTTCGCGGCATAGCTGCGCAGGGCGCCGACAACCTTGGCTTCCAACAGGTTACGCACCTTGTCGGAATCGAAGGTCTTTTCACCCAAGCTGCGTGAGGCGGTCAACACCGCGTCGTCCGTATGGCCCACGTGGGTATACAGTTCGACCACCGCATCGATCCGAATATTATCCGAAGTCAGGATTGCCTGGTCCCGTGACCGGGAAATGATCAGCTTCAGGGTCTCAAGGGATACCCAGGAGACTTCATGAAAGACCGGCAGAACCAAGGCGCCCTTGCCCAAACAGACCTTGGTGCCGCGAAAACCCGTGCGGATGAAACACATATTCGATGGCGCCCGCTTATAAATCCAGATGGAAATTATGTACAGGATCGCAAGGGCGACGATGGCCGTAATGAACAACTCAATTCCAACTTCAAACATCGTGCATGCACCCTTATTTTCTTGTTCGTAACTTTATTTAGCCGGCGTTCAGTTTCCGGCTAGTTCAATCTGTTGCTTCGCCGCTCACCAAAATCAAACAATGGCAAGGGTTTGCGGTTGCGCCGCATACCTTCGCGCAGGTCTTGCGAGGCCCGGCGGTCGACGGTCAGACCGGCCCCTGCCAATACCACGCCATATTCGCCGCGGGCTTTTTCCGCACTGAGCAGGCGACGGGCCACGTCGTTGCGCACCCATGTCGGGTCCCGTTCCAGGGGATCGCCCCAGCCGCCACCGCCCGCGGTACAGAAGACAATCCGATCGCCAGGCCGGACCCGGACATTGTCGATTTTCGACGGCAGTGGCGTTTTCTCTCCATCTTTCTGGATCAGCCATTTTTCCGACACCGTGCCGGGCCTGCCCCCCAGAATGCCCCAGGGCTGGCTCAAATGGCGGTCATCGTGGATGGACACATCGCCCCCGGCCAGCAGACGATAAATCTTTTCAATGCCATTTCCCCCCCGGTGCAAACCGGCCCCGCCCGTATCCTTTATGGAGCCATAGGCTTCGATGACCATGGGGTAATAGGTTTCCAGGTATTCAGTGGGAATATTCTCAAACAACGGCCACCAGGAATGGCCGTCCATGCCGTCGCCGACTGGGCGGCCAGGAATGCCGCCGTATAATATTTCCATCAACTGGAAGCTTCGCCCGTCTTTATCCGTGCCCGAAAACAGGAAATGGGGGCTGGAGCCATAGCCGGCGGCGGTCGCCAATTCCGGGGCATTATGGCTCAACGCTCCGCCCATTACATCGAACTGGCGGGACAGGGTGTGAGTACGACAGCCCAGTGCGGCGGGGAAATTGGGGTTGACCAAGGAACCTTTGGGCAAGGTCACATGGATCAGGTCATAAAAGCCGTCGTTGAACAGGATCTGCGGGTCGAACACCATGATCATGTAGACCCCTATGAACATTTTGAACATGCCTTCATGCAGGTAAAAATTGATAGGCCCTGGTGCCTGGGGCGCGGTCCCGGTCCAATCGAAGAAGGCATGTTCACCTTCGCGCCAGACCGTCAATTTCATCTTGAAAGGGCCATTGCCGCAGCCGTCGTCGTCCACATAATCCTCGAACGATTGCGGTTCAGTCGGCAGGTTCTGTACAATCAAAAGGCGCATGGCCCGTTCGGTACGTTCCAGCAGCGCATCGCAGGCCTGCGAATAGGTCTCCTGGCCGAACCGTTCGCACAGCTCGATCACCCGCCTCTCACCGGCCCGGCAACCGGCCAGGATCGCCATCAGGTCGGAATAGTTCATTTCCGGCGTGCGGGTGTTATTCATGATCAGGTCGAGGGCCGACTTGTTCTGCACGCCGGCTTCGTACAGCTTGATCGGCGGAATTCTCAGACCTTCGCCAAAGATCGAAGTCGCGGCGGTGGGCATGGAGCCGGGCACCGGGCCGCCTACGTCCATCATATGACCGAACATAGAGGTGAAGCCGACCAGCGCGCCGTGGAAGAATACCGGGACCAGGACCATCCAATCATTGATATGGCTGATAGCGCCGCCGCATTTGAAGGGGTCGCTTTGCAGGATGACATCGCCCGGCGCCAAGTCAAAATTCTGCGTCTTCAACATTTCCGGCACATAGGAGCCGAATTGACCGACGATCATGCGTCCCTTGGGGTCGGTGATCATGGGGTATTCGTCATGTTGTTCTCGGATGACCGGAGACATGGCCGAGCGGAACAGGACCGCATCCATTTCGTGGCGGGCGTTGCGCAGGGCATTTTCGATCAGATCCAGGGTCACGACATCCAGCTTGCCGCCCAGCCCTGTTTGCTGCGTAGCGGCGGCTTTTGCCACGGCAGGACGTTGCCGTCTATGTTCTGGAGCCGGCAAATTGGTGGCGCCTGTTTCGGGCGCCTCCTCCGCCAGCATGGCGGCGCATTTCGCCAGGGCATAATCCGATGCCTGCTGCAGGGCCCTGCCCGGGTCGCCATTTAGCCGGGCGCTGCCGAATTGCATTTTCGACACTCCATCGACTACCAGCTTGCACAGCACGGTGACATTACCCCGTTCGATACTGTGTTCCATGATCTCTGACGACCAGGCGCCGCCGTAACGGGCGTTCAAACGCGCCGTGACGTCGCCTGGGTCTTCGCCGCTTGCCAGACTGGCCGACTGCAGGTCGGCAGTGGTGGCGGGACGGTGATCGACGGCAAGCAGGCCGCTCTTATCCATCTGGTTAGCAAATACCTTGTCGAACTGCTCCTTGTTGGCCTTCAACAGATCATCCAGAGACATTCGGCTACGCTCTGGGTTCAGATCACTCATGTTCTTTCCTGCCCCCCAATCGCTGTTGCCTGCTCGCCTACGGAGGAAATTAGAATATTCAA
>CAUZBE010000264.1:0-5038 GCA_963577885.1 Alphaproteobacteria bacterium | reverse complement strand
ATCAATCCGTTGACGCAATAGACACGTGCGCCCTGCAAGGCGATCTCGCGGATATTGGTCTCGGGCGTATCATCGGGACAAAAGACAAAGGCTTCGATCCCGGCGGCCCGGCAATAGGCGGCCATAGCGGCACCGGCGTTGCCGTTGGTTGGCATCGCCATGCGTGTAACGCCCAATTCCTTTGCCATGGATACGGCAAGGCACAGTCCGCGGGCCTTGAAGGAACCGGTAGGCAGGCGGCCTTCGTCCTTGATCCACAGGTCGCCATCTACACCCGGCGCCGGTATCAGCGGCGTCATGCATTCGCCCAGCGAAACGATATTTCGGGTTTTACGGACCGGCAGAAATTCACGGTAGCGCCACAGATCGGGCGGGCGGGCGGCAAGAATTTCCTTGCTTAGGCTGTTGGCCAAGGCGGGCAGATCGTAGCGCACCAAATATGGTCTGCCGACGGATGAAAGCCCGTGCAGCCGGTCCGGCGGAACCACTTCACCGCTCAGTCCGCATTCTAGATGGCTGACGAAAGTCGGCCGCTGTTCGCTCACATTGCGCCAGTCCGGCATGTTTTTATAGGGCATCATTTGCACCATCATCGGTTTCGTCCAGTATTCCGCCCTCCGGTGGCGCCATGGTAATAGGATAGATACCAGGCGGTGCATTGCGGCAAGGCAGGCCAAGCAGGTCGGCATGCCCCCAGTCGGGCGTTTCGACCATTAAAATTGCACCGGCAATGGGCGCATAAGCGGCGCGGAAATGGGTCTTCGAGTGTAGCGCGATGATATCAAATTCATTTGTGTCCAGGCCACACTGGGTGAAGGGGTCGGTATCCACTGCCGTGACGCTCTGTGTGGTCACGATCACTATGATTGCACCGCTGTCGAGTACGGCAGCGGCGCCCAGATCAATTTTTCCACCGGTGCGATAGGGACCGCTGATCCGATAGCGCAAGGGTCCGGCGAATTTAACGATGCCGGTAAAGAGGATCGGCATGCCGGCCAATTCGGAAGAATTGCCTCCCAAGGCCATGATTAACTGGTTACCAACGTCGGCGGAGGCGGCGGCCTTGGCGACAATAGGGTCATGCAGATAAGGCACCACGGCCCGGCCCACGCCGCGTTTCAGCATGCCTTGCAACAAATGTGCGGAATCGTTGCTGCGGTCCGCATGCTCCAACAGCACTATAAGGTCGGACGCCATCTGCGATCAGCGCCAGGGCCTCGAATACCTGCCGGGCAACCGGGCCCGACGGGGCGAATTCGGTGCAGAGCAGTCCTTCGATGGTGACGCCGTTTTCCTGGCAGGTGTTAAGGAAACCGCTATATACCGTATTGTTGCCTTGATATGCCTCGATAATTGCCGCACCGCGAATTGCCCTCTCCTCGAACGCTTCGAGCGTGGTTTCCTCGGGCAGAAAGGTAACGATCTTATGCACCAAACCGCCCATCGCCAGGCGCGTCATAATCGCAACATGGCTAATTATGTTCCATGTCTTAGGGGATGAATTGCTCGTTCAGAATGCGTTCTTCCAAATTATGTTCCGGATCAAACAAGAGATGTAATTCAGCCGCCTGATCCTCGACAACTTCGATCTGAATTACGTTGCGGAATTCCTGATTGTCAGCCACGACGGAAACCGGACGCTTCGCCGGATTCAGCACCTCAAATTGGATCTTGGCTGTGCTGGGCAGCAAGGCGCCCCGCCAGCGCCGGGGACGAAAGGCCGAGATTGGGGTAAGGGCCAGTATGTCCGCCTCCAGGGGTAATATGGGTCCGTACGCCGATAAGTTATAGGCGGTGCTGCCAGCCGGCGTGGCGACCAGCACACCATCACAGACCAGCTCTTCCAAGCGTACCTGGCCATCAATTGATATGCGAATTTTGGCGGCCTGGCGCGTTTCGCGGAAAACTGATACTTCATTGATAGCCATGGCGCGATGCTCTTTGCCCGTCGCATCCATTGCGATCATCTCCAGGGGATGGACCACGGTTATTTTAGCCGCCTGCAGCCGCTCGGTGAGATTTTTCACTGAAAAGCTGTTCATCAGAAATCCGACGGTACCCTGGTTCATGCCATAGATTTGCCGGGTAAGGTGCCGGGTCTTGTGCAATACGCTGAGCATGAAGCCGTCGCCACCCAGGACGACAATGACGTCTGCCTGTTCCGGCCCAACATCGTCATAGCGCCCGCGCAATCGTTTCAGCGCGGCGTTAGCCTCCGGCGTTTCGCTCGCCATGAACGTAATTTTATCGCGGGCCATCCGCTTAACCACCACCCATCATGTTCGTATTCGCTCCTGCACTTCGTACGTACTATATAAGCAGTTGCCGCCACCGTCAGATATCGTCAGCCAAAACGGGATTCCGATCTCATAATGACAGATAACCGCGTCTCCATAGGGAAGAATTTATGCTGCTCTGATTTTTGCTAGTCGGAGTTCTGCTCTGGCCAATCCTGAACGCCCCGCTGACGGCTCGCGCCCAGGATAGCCATGTTGGTTACTTTTTCTGCCAATTAACAGCAAAGAGGCCTATCATGCCCGAACGCCTGTTATGAAGGATGTCAGCCGCGAAGCATGCACCGGCTTTACCGTCCCGCAGACCAACAGTCAACAACAGCTAGTTTATCCGCCATGTTACGCCATTTTTGCCAAAGGAGACGCGGCGGAGAAATTAATCATTTTAGGGCTGGATAAAGCTAGCTTCGCCATCTTGTGCCGGGCCCGCACGACGGCCCGGGCATAGCGGTGGTCGCGGGCGACGACCTGGCCTCTATCGTCGCGGGCGATGCGCGGTTCATATTGCTGTACGGCGCGGATGGCTGCCGCCGTCGGGGAAACCGCCCGATCGAGATAGGGCACACTCAGATGAATGGCTAAAAGCCGCGTTGCGGGTTTGCCTAAATCGTTGCCGGTAGGTCCCGCCTGCGCCTCGGACCATGCCGGATGCAGCTAGAAAAACAGCTGCAAGATAATAATAATCGGACAAAACAGGCGCCGCGCGGTCATGGCGCTTATGGTTTTGAAGTTGTGGCCATGGCGAGCTGCGAAGCGTGGGTATTAGCCCCCAGTTACGCTCATATGACGCGCGACCGCCGGATCGTTGTTATCCCGGTCGATAATGAAATCATGGCCCTTTGGCTTGCGGGCGATTGCGGCCTGAATGGCCTGTGCCAGCACCTCGTCATCGGAGGATGCGCGCAGCGGGCCCCGGAGATCGGCTGCGTCGTCCTGGCCCAGACACATAAACAGCGTACCCGTACAGGTTAGGCGCACACGGTTGCAGGATTCGCAGAAATTATGGCTCAACGGGGTAATAAAACCCAAACGCCGCCCGGTCTCGGCCACGGTTACGTAACGGGCCGGGCCGCCGGTTTGGTGATCGCTGGGTTGTAGGGTCCAGCGTTGTTCCAGATCCTGCCGTACATCCGACAACGCCAAATGTTGGTCCGCCCTGTTCAGCCCGATATCGCCCATGGGCATCGCCTCGATCATGGTCATATCCAAGCCACGTTCGCCGCACCAGGCGATCATCTGGTCCAACTCGTCTTCATTGAAATTAAGCATTGCCACGGTGTTAATCTTCACTTCCAGACCGGCGGCCAGGGCAGAATCGATTCCGGCCATGACCCGGTCAAATTTGCCCCAACGGGTTATGGCGAGAAATTTGTCCGCATTCAGGGTATCAAGCGAGACATTGATCCGGCGGACCCCGCAGGCATAAAGGTCGGCGGCATGTTTGGACAGTTGTGAGCCGTTCGTGGTGAGGGTCAATTCATCCAGGGCGCCACTATCTAATTGTCGGCCCAGTTGTTGAAACAACCACATCACGTTTCGCCGCACCAGGGGCTCGCCCCCGGTAATGCGCATCTTGCGTACGCCCTGGCCGATGAACACGCGGCACAACCGCTCTATTTCCTCGAGGCTTAAAACCTCCGCCTTGGGCAGGAACGTCATATCCTCGGACATGCAATAGGTGCACCTGAAATCGCAGCGGTCGGTGACCGAAACGCGTAGGTAATCAATGCTGCGTCCAAACGGATCTATCATTTGCGGGCCCGCCTCCAAATACCCAGGGGATCAGGTTAAATCAGCTAAAAATGAAAGCCGGGGCGCCTGCCCAAAGGCCTCACCCACTGCCTATAATATAATTCCTGATTATGCCCTGTCTAAACGCTAATTGGCAGCGTTATTTTGCGCTGGCCCGGGTCCGGGGCGCGGGTTGGGGTATTCCTTGATTTTGCGGACCGCGTTTAAATAGAGGCGGTCGCGTTGCCATTATCGCAGGACCAGATATCCGGCCCCACGGGTGATGGATTTGTAGAATTAGGTCAGGCGCACCACGTCGTCCTTGGAGAGGCAGGTTTCACGATCCCGTGCCTTGCGGGTCAATTGATAGATCTGCAAATAGATTGACCGTTCCAGGCCAATGGCCTGACTGATGGTTTAGCGTTTCCGTTTTAATCTGAAAAAACTAAAGCGGTGGCGAGCCGCACATTTCTCACGATTCCAAAAATTAATTTTGCCAATTTGGTTTAGATCAATGCTGGCGATCCCCGTTCTTAAACTGGTTGGCAAAGATCCACTGCCTCTAAGTTGTCCCAAATGCCTGGCAGAGCGCTGGTGTTTAGCAATATCAAGGTTAGTGTCGTGGCGGATCGTAAATTTGCCACAAAAATGTCTCCTGGCGCTGCATTCCCCGACATGCGCCGAGGGCTGCGGCCCCCCATCTGCAGCCCTCACTATTAGGAATGGCCACGTCTTAATCGACGCGGTCATTGTTTTTTTCCAGAGCATTTTCGTTCAGAAAATTCTCAGATATTTCTAATTAGATAAATTTTTTAATTACTTAGAATACAGGCGCAATTCTCATTAAGTCGGAATGTCTCTAGGCGTCGGTCCTTTTCCGCTGCAGCCCCAGTTTCTCTTGCCAGCAGCCGTTATCGGGCGCGATGATGGGGCGCTTCGATCGGCGCAATGAAAGGCTGGACCATGGCGACCATAACTTATTTAACGAAAATTCAGTTCGATTTCGGGGCCGT
>CAUZBE010000263.1:0-5039 GCA_963577885.1 Alphaproteobacteria bacterium | reverse complement strand
ACGATCGAAACCGGGACCGCAGTCTGGATCTAAGCTCCTTCACCTGGTACGACGATCCGGTGGCAATGGCCGGCAGCGATGAAATCGATGTCTTGGTCGAATTGATTGGTGGCGACGCCGGGCCGGCCAAAGGGGCGGTGGAAGCCGCCATTGCCGCTGGCAAGGATGTGGTGACCGCCAACAAAGCCCTGATCGCCCACCACGGTACGGCGCTGGCCAGTGCGGCGGAGGCCCAAGGCGTGGCGCTGAACTTCGAGGCGGCGGTGGCGGGGGGTATCCCCATTATCAAGGCCATGCGCGAAGGCCTGGCCGGCAACCGCTTTTCCCGCGTCTACGGCATTCTGAACGGCACTTGCAATTACATACTTTCCGCCATGCGTGACAGCGGACGGGACTTTGGGGAGGTCTTGGGCGAGGCCCAGGCGCTGGGCTATGCCGAAGCCGACCCGGCCTTTGACGTTGATGGCGTGGACGCGGCGCATAAGCTGTCCATCCTGACCAGTCTGGCTTTTGGTTGCCCGGTTAATCTTGGGTCGGTGTATATCGAAGGCATCCGTCAAGTCTCCGCCATCGATATCGAATTCGCCACCGAACTGGGCTATCGCATCAAGCTACTAGCCATTGCACGGCTGACGGAATATGGCGTGGAACAACGGGTGCATCCCTGCATGGTGGCCGAGGGCGCATCAATTGCCCATGTCGGTGGCGTCTTCAACGCGGTGGTGGCGGAAGGCGATTTTGTCGACCGGGTGGTGTTTGAAGGGCGTGGCGCGGGTGCGGGGCCGACCGCTTCCGCCGTGGTCGGTGATCTGATCGATATTGGCCGTAATATCCGGCTGCCTGCCTTCTCCGTGCCGGCCAATGCATTGAAAGTTTTGCCGCCCGCCGTCATGGACCGGCATGTGGGACCATATTATGTGCGTCTTTCGGTGCTGGACCAACCGGGCGTCATTGCCGATATATCGGCGATCCTGCGGGACCAGGAAATCTCTATCGGTAGCATGTTGCAACGGGGCCGGGCCCCGGGTGAAGCGGTGCCGGTGGTGCTGATCACCCATGAAAACGAAGAAGCCGCCATGGTCCGGGCCATGGCCTTGATCGGCGGCTTGGACTCGGTCGTTGAAGAACCGAAAATCATCCGTATTGAGGCGCTATAGTTTCAGCGTAGATTTGCTACAATAGTTTTCGTATAGAATCAGCGCATGGAATTAGGGGGCGCGTGATGTCCAAAGACACTACACTCGACCGCAATCTCACCATTGAAGCCGTCCGGGTAACCGAGGCCGCCGCCATCGCGGCCGCGGAAGTTATGGGGCGGGGCGATGAAAAGATCGCCGATCAGGCCGCCGTGGATGCTATGCGCACCGCCCTGAACCATCTGCATATGGCCGGTACCGTGGTGATTGGTGAGGGCGAGCGGGATGAGGCGCCCATGCTGTTCATCGGTGAAAAAGTAGGCACCGGCGATGGGCCAAAGATCGACATCGCCCTCGACCCCTTAGAAGGCACCACCATTACCGCCAAGGGCATGCCCAACGCCCTGGCCGTCCTGGCTTTGGCCGAAGATGGTATGCTGTTGAACGCCCCAGATGTCTATATGGACAAGATCGCGGCGGGGCCTCTGGTGCCCGCCGGGGCCATCGATCTCGATAATTCCGCAGGCGAAAATATCGCTAATGTTGCCAAGGTTCTGGGCAAGGACCCAAAGGATGTTGTGGCCTGTATCCTGGACCGGCCCCGGCATGGGGAATTAATCGCCGCCGTACGCGCCGCCGGTGCCCGCGTCATGCTGATCGGCGACGGTGACGTGGCCGGCGTCATGGCGACGGCGATGCCGGAAACCGGGGTCGATATTTATATGGGAAGCGGCGGCGCGCCGGAAGGCGTGTTGGCGGCGGCGGCTCTGCGTTGCATTGGCGGTAATATCCAAGGCCGTCTGTTGTTTCGCAATGATGACGAGCGGGGCCGCGCGGCCAAGATTGGGGTCGAGGATCTGAACCGCAAATACGAAATTACCGATCTGGCGGCAGGCGACGTCATCTTCGCGGCCACCGGCGTCACCGACGGCAACATGTTGCACGGCGTGCGCCGCACGGCGAGCACCCTGTCAACCGAATCCGTTGCCATGCGGGCCCGCACCGGTACCGTACGCTGGATACGTATGCAGCACCCCATCGGCGGCTAGAGCGAATGAGCTTGCCCGCGCTCTCGCTCTCGCAACCAGAGGGCGCGGCGTTGCTTGATGTTGTGCAATCGGTTTCCGGCCGCTTTTGGCGGCAACGGCCCGTCGATGACCGCGTGGCCTTGGCCCTGTCCCAGCGCCTCGGGGTATCCGATGTGGTCGGTCGGGTGCTGGCGGGCCGTGGTGTGGGTATTGAGGACGGCGAAGGTTTTTTGAACCCGACTTTGAAATCGACCCTGCCGGACCCGTCCCGGTTGCGCGATATGGACAAGGCTGCCGGCCGTCTGGCCGACGCCATTCAGGGCGGTGAACAGGTGGCGGTGTTCGGCGACTATGACGTGGATGGTGCAACCTCCGCTGCCTTGTTACAGCGATATTTCCGGGCCATCGGCGTTGAACTGACGATCTATATCCCGGACCGGCAAAAAGAAGGCTACGGCCCCAACGCCCCGGCCTTGTTGGCATTGCGCGCGCGGGGCATGGCCGTGGTGGTGACCGTGGATTGCGGCATTGCGGCGTTTGAGCCGTTACAAACGGCCGCGGAGGCGGGTCTGGACGTTATCGTGATCGATCACCATCAGGCGGAACCACGGTTGCCGGCGGCCTGCGCCGTGGTCAACCCGAACCGCCTGGACGATGACAGCGGCCTGGGCCGGTTGGCGGCGGTGGGCGTCAGCTATCTCTTGGTGGTGGCCCTGAACCGCACCCTGCGTGGTCGCGGCTGGTTCCAACAGGGGAAGGCGGAGCCGAACCTGCTGCAATGGTTGGATCTGGTCGCCCTGGGTACGGTCTGCGATGTGGTGCCGCTGACCGGGCTGAACCGGGTTCTGGTGGCCCAGGGCTTGAAGGTCGCGGCGCGGCGGGACAATCCGGGTTTGGCCGCCCTGTCCGATCTGGCCGGTATGGATCAACGCCCCGGCGCCTATCACCTGGGCTTTGTCTTTGGCCCGCGCCTGAACGCCGGTGGCCGGGTGGGCAATCCTCATCTGGGCTCGCGTCTGCTGGCCACCGATGATGCGGACGAGGCCCGCGTCATCGCGGCCAAGCTGAACGAATTCAATCTGGAACGCCGCGAGATTGAGGCCGCCATTCAGGCCCAGGCAACGGAATTGGCGGAAAGCAGCGGCAGAGCGGACCAACCGCTATTGTTCCTGGCCGATCCGCGCTGGCACCAGGGCGTGATCGGCATCGTCGCTTCCCGCCTGAAGGACCGCTATCGCCGACCCACCATTATCGTTGCCCTGAATGACGGCGTGGGCAAGGGCTCGGGCCGCTCCGTTCCCGGCGTTGATCTGGGCGCCGCCGTCACCGCCGCCAAACAGGCGGGGCTGTTATTGGCCGGCGGCGGCCATGCCATGGCGGCCGGACTGACCGTGGCCCAGGATAAAGTGGCGGAATTGGAGGCGTTCCTGACCGAGCGTATCGGCGAGGCTATGGCAGGGCAGCCGCAAAGTCATGAATTGAGCCTGGATGGCGCCCTGACCGTCTCGGGTGCCACGCGGGACTTATTCGATATTCTCGAGGGCGCCGGGCCGTATGGCGCTGGCCACCCTGAACCCCGTTTCGCCATTGCCAATGCCGAAGTGGTTAAGGCCGACCTAGTGGGCCAGAACCATGTGCGCATGGTTCTGGCGGGCGCCCGTGGCGGCCGCCTGAAAGGTATCGCCTTTGGTGCCGCCGACGGCCCCCTGGGCCAGGCCATGCTGTCGGCCCGTGGTGGCAACCTGCACTTGGCCGGCCACCTGCGAGCCGATGATTGGCAGGGCCGGCGCGGCGTGCAATTGTTTATCGAAGATGCCGCGTTCCCGGAGAATTCACAGACTGGACGCCCTTAAGGGCCGGGCAAGCGCTCTACAGGCAATAAATTCATATATCACGCTTGCTTTTCGTGGCTGATTTAGCTACTTCCTCCCCCATCGCGACCCCGTAGTCTAAAGGTTAGGATGCCGGCCTTTCAAGCCGGAGATGCTCGGTTCAAGCCCGGCCGGGGTCGCCACTTTTTTTCGCAGAAAACTAATGAATTTAGGCCCATCTGGTGGCTGGCTGGGGCCTGAAATATGCCAATGTTACCTATTTTTTTACGCATGTTACCTATTTCTGTTCTCTAGCCGTTCTCAGAGGCGGCCTTTTTAAACTGTACAACCTTGTCCATAGCCGCACGGGCCTGACGCCTTTGGTTCACCTTCTTAGCGTAATGGTTGACCATCTGATCGGTACTGTGCCCGGTTATAGCCTTGGCCTCACTGATGGTGCAGCCAGCTTCCAAAAGGTTGATGGTTGCGTTCTTGCGAAGGCCGTGACGCGTGTTGTGTTTGTCGACACCATTCAAACCAAAGCGTCGCCGCTCTGGCTGCCAATATTTTTCCAAAGCAGCTTTGCTAAGAGACTGGCCTGCGGTACGGCTGGGGAGACCGTCCGACCGGAGCAATTCCGCCGCAATGATAGTTTCGCCGCGACGTTCGGTTCCGGCCAGTTCAGTTTGTAGGTCAGGGTGTAGCGGCACCCAAACTTCCGCCCCTGTCTTTTCCTGGATCACTCGGACTTCCTCACCGGCTATGTCTGCCCACCTCATCTTACGAATGTCGGCGTCACGCTGCCCCGTAAAATAGGCGAGGTAAAAAGCCGTCCGTGCAATACCTTCGAAGTCGGACATAGCTACTTGGATGGATTCTGGTTCCCATGGCCTCCAGCCTTCTCCGTCGCCCATTTCTAGGTTAGGGATTTTCACAGTAGGGTTATGGTTGAGGCCATAGCCGCGATCCATCCCAAAACTCAACAGCCGGCATAGCGACTTTATGTTTTTGTTTACACGGGATGGTGCCCACTTTTTCGCCATCCTATCGCGGAAGATAAGGAC
>CAUZBE010000262.1:0-5070 GCA_963577885.1 Alphaproteobacteria bacterium | reverse complement strand
ACAAATAACCTATCAGCCCGCTGGTCAACGATATGGCGCCAAGCCACAGGAAGCCAAGGGTTGCGGCGAAAATCAGTACAGATACCTAGGACAAGGGCAGTATCAGGGACAGCAAAAAGGCCAACGAGCGCAGAGCATAGAGCAGCGCCAGCATATCCTTGCACGGGTATATGCCGCCCCGCCGAGCCCGGCGGCGCCGGCAGGGTTTTCGCGCAGCCCCAGGGATAGCGGGATCATCAGCAGAGACACAGCAGTGAGGACAAGCATGGTTTGATGCTAATCACCCAGGCTCTGCTGCAACAAAGAGGCGAAAGGGACAATCGCGAACTGTCCGAACGAGCCGCCCGCCGTTGCCAGCCCCAGCGCCAGGGAGCGGCGCACGGCGGAGGTCTGGCACCCGATGGCGGCCAATTTGGGCCCCAATCCCGCCGCCGGCATGCCGACGCCCGAGAGCACGCAAGCCAGGATGATCAAGATGCCATCGTTGGCAAAGCCCAGCAGCAACAGACCGATGGCATAGAGCGCCCCCCCCCGTGGCGACGGTTTTAGCGGTACGGAAACGGTCAGCCAAATTGCCGGCGAAAGGCGCGCAAGCGCCCATCAACAGCATGGAAAACGCGTTGGCGAACGACCGTAGCTCGCGGCCAACGCCAAGATCGGTGCCGATAGGTTTTTGAAAAATGCCAAAACTCTGCCGTGTCCCTACGCCGATGGTCAGAATAATGGCGCCGCAAATGACCGGTAAACCTCTCGGCCTAATGCCCCAGGTAGATGCCGCCGTTGATATGGATGCATTGGCCGGTAATGTAGCTGCCCTGGGGACCGACCAGGTGGCGGACCATGGCGGCGATCTCGTCCACGGTGCCCCGGCGGCGTAGGGGGATAGCGTTGGCCATACCCGTCGGTAACACCCCCGCGGCGGCGCCCCGCACCGTATCGATGGCGCCCGGCGCGATGGCATTGACGGTGATATTATCGGTGGCCAGTTCAACCGCCAGGCCCCGTATTAGGCCCTCCAGCCCCGCCTTGGAGGCGTTTACATGGGCCCGCTCCCTGGTGCCCACATGATTAGATACGCCGCTCATGCCGACAAAGGCGCCGCCGCCCCGCGCCTTCATGTGCGGTGCCGCGTAACGGGCCAGCAGAAAGGCGCCGTCAAGCGCGACCGAGAGAATTTCCCGCCATTCCGCATAGCTGAGCTCCATGAACGGGGTCTGTCGGCGCAGGCCGGCGTTGCTGACTACTATATCGATGCCGCCGGCCTCCTGCACCATCCGATCGGTCATCTCGCGCACAGCGCCCTCGTCGGACACATCAGCCATGTGGGCCATGGCATGACCGCCGGCGCCGTTGATCTCCCCGGCCACAGCCTCGATAGCCGCCACGTTGCCCCGGCCGTTGACCATTACCGTGGCGCCGTCGGCGGCCAGTCCAAGGGCGATGGCCCGACCAATGTTCTGGCCCGCGCCGCTAACCAGGGCAATCTTGCCGGCCAGCGGCTTTGCATTTCCGTCCGTCATTGTCTCAACCTATCTCTGCGTTAGGTTCTGAATGCTTAGTTAGCACACTCTAAACCATACTCGACTTCCAAAAAAATGCCGGGTGGCTCATGCTCCTGCCGTGAAGAGGGGCCTATGTCAGGCGGCATCCACGGTAACGATCAGGCGCCGGCCCAAGGACGCAAGGGCGTCTTCGAGACGGTTGATCTTGGTGGCGTGCCAGGGGTCAAGGCAGCGCCGGATTTCGTTTTCGGCTACGCCCAGACGGCGGCCAAGTTTGACATTACCGATACCCACCTCGCGCATGGCCTCGTACAATGCCACCTTGGCGGCGATCAGATCGCAGGGTGCGACGCGGGGGCGGCCACAACGGACGGGGGATATCCTCATGGCCCGCCATGCAGGCCGCGATGGCTTCCTCCAAGGCGTCGGAGGCTTCGCGCAGGGCCTCGGCACGGTTGTTGCCATCGGTGACTGCACCGACTAGGTTTGGCAAACCGGCTACGAAATGGCTACCTTCGTCCTGTTTGAGGTCAATCGGATAGGCAAAGCTCGATGTCGTGTGGAATCCCATGACGACTACCTTCTAAAAGTCCTTTGGGTTGATGCCCAGTCCGCCAGCATGGAGGCTAACAGACCCTTACCTATATCTTTGCGGCGGTCCTTTACGTAGTTCAACGCCCACCCAGATACAGCGTGCCGTGGCTACCCTTGCCGCGGAATCGCGCCAGTTAATATTCACCGATAATCGTCGCCGGGATTGAAACCCTCATTCTCGGCCAGTACGCCTTGTCCGGGGACGAAATTCACTTCTACCCGGATGCCATCCGGATCCTCGCACAGCACATAGTAGTAGCCCGGCGCCCAGGAGCCCTCCTTAGCAGGGCTGACGATATTCGCGTTCATCTCCCTAAGCAGCGCCGCGACCTGGTCGACATCGCCCCGCGAGCGGGCCCGAAAGCAGATGTGGTGCAGCCCGACCCGGTCCTGAACGAAGCGTTCGCCGACATGCTCCGGCGCGCAGGGTTGGATACCCACGGCGGTGCGCGCGCCCACGAAATAGCACATGTTGGCGCCGTCAAAGACGCATTCCAGACCCAGCGCGGGCAACAACCGCCCATAGAACGCCTTGGCCAGGTCGTACTGGCTGACCGTCAGTATCACGTGGGCCATACCGTTGACTTCAATCATCATTCCCTCTCTATCATGACGGCGGCAAAAATGCCGCCTCTTAGCGTCACGGCACATTAAGGTAAATGCTCGATTCATCCTATTTCGCGTGGAAAAGCGGCGCAAATCAAAGAATAGACGCCCGCGCCAGTGACCCTAGTCACAAGGCATTGATCTATATGTTTGGGGGTGGTGGCGGCGGCGTGGGAGCCGGGTCCACATATGGGGAGATGCTGATGTTCCATGAGGCCCCGATGGGGCAATCGGGAAGGCTTTAGAGGAAACCTGTTTCAATAGCGGTCGCGTTTGCACTGTAGCCATGTGTTTGAAGAATAACTGGGAAAAATTGGTCTGAGGTTTGGAGACCGGTAAAAGGAATTGGTAATGGAGTAGTGTCAATGAGGGCCGTTATTTTGGTTTTGGGCACGCTTGCGTCGAGCTCTTGCGCCGCTGTCGTCGCCTTGCCTATTGCTGCCACATATGTCAGCACCGCCGCCTCGGATGTTTCCTATATGGCCACGGGTAAAGGCGCATCCGATCTTGTCATCTCGGCGATTGCCGAACAGGACGGCGCGTTGCACAGGGCGTTCACCGAGGATGATACATGTTCGCCGAAAATTCCGCCACTGATCCTGACCGTCACCACCAATATCCTTATGGACTAGAAACGGCGCGGTGGCGTCTGGAACGGTCCCATGATAGGGGCCGCTTCGGGCTTTGTGCTTTCGCCTGGGCACCATATACTCGCCGCTGGCGCCAAAATTCACCCACGGGCAATTCTGTGCTTGGTGACGGGCGGGGGAGCGGGAACATGACCACATCATCAAGAAAAAATGACGACAACCAGGCGGGGCGGATGATCCCAACGTACGAGGTGCTAGCCCAGGACATCAAAAATCTTGGCGTCGATACGGTCTTCGGCCTGATGAGCGATGATACTGCCATGCTCGCGGTGGCGATCGATACCATCGGTATTCCCTTTCTCGGCGCGCGGCACGAAAACAGCGCCATCGCTATGGCCGATGGCTATGCCACCGCCACCGGGCGTCTGGGCATCGCGATCATCGGCCGGGGGCCCGCCGCGGCGAACGGTTTGCATGCCGCCGTCTACGCCTCGCGCACCGGCTCCAAGGTGCTGATCATATATGGCGAGGCGCCGGTGGGCGGCGGCGCCGTGAATACCATCGGACCTGACTACAAGGCCTTTAATTCCCACGGCGTATTCGCCGCCGCCGGATTGCAGAGTTTCTTCCCAACCTCGCCCCAGGCCGCGCGGAGCGCCTTGGCCGATGCCGCCGCGGTGGCCATGCGGGGCACCGTGGCCACCCTGCATCTGCCCACCGATGTCCAGCTAACGGACATTGAGGTACGCGGCGATGAGCAGGCCATGGCCCCGCCTGTGCCGCCGGCCCCGGCCCCGGCCCGGTCCCAAAGCATCGATTTGGTGGTCGGCCTGCTGGCCAACAGCCAACGCCCCTTGATCATCGCCGGCATGGGCGCCCACCGCGCGGATGCCGGACCGGTGCTGGAAAAACTGGCCGACAAGACCGGCGCACTGTTGATTACCTCGGCCCGGGGCAAGGATATGTTCCGGGATAACCCCAACAATCTGGGCGTTGTCGGCTCGTTTTCCCACTCCATGGGCCGGCGCTATGTGGAGCAGGCCGACTGCGTGCTGGTGTTTGGCGCTGGGCTGAATTTCCTGACCATGAGCTTTGGCGCCTCCCTGCCACCGGTTCCCTTGATCCAGGTGGACCGGGCACGCGGCAACATCGGGCGCTGGACCGCGGCGGACGTGGCGGTGGTGGGCGACGCCGGCGAGGTGGCTAAACAGCTATTGGCGGCGGTACCGGCCCGGACGGCGGCGGAAAAGCCATGCCACGCGGAGGCGGTGCGCAAGGATATCGCCGTCTTTGATATCGGCACGGATTTTCAAGTTGCCCATACGGCCCATACGGTTGATCCCCGCGCCCTGGGCATGGAACTGAACCGGCTGCTGCCCAGGGACCGCAACCTGGTCTATGACGCGGGCAACTTTCTCGGCGTGGTGCCCTATATCTCGACGCCCGGGCCCGGCCATTTCAAGCTGACCAACGAATTCGCCTCAATCGGCCTTGGCTTTGGCGCGGCCCTGGGCGTGGCCAAGGCCCGGCCCGACAATACCACTGTACTGGTTATGGGCGACGGCAGTTTTGTCATGACCATGAGCGAGCTTGATACCGCCGCGCGGGAGGATCTGCCCCTGGTCGTGATATTAATGAATGACTGTGCCTATGGCGCCGAGTTGCATCTGCTACGGATGCATCAACAGCCCGTCGCCAAGTCGTTATTTCCGGACGTGGATTTTGCCCCAATCGCGGCGGCCTTCGGCTTCGAGGTTGCGACCATTCGGTCCCTGGAC
>CAUZBE010000261.1:0-5080 GCA_963577885.1 Alphaproteobacteria bacterium | reverse complement strand
GGCGTTGCTGCTTTTTTCGGCCCAGGCGCCGTTACGCCGGACCCGAACCGGATGGTCGGCCAGATCCAGGCTGTCCATATCGCCGAATTCTTCGCTGTAAACCGAAAAGCCGGCAGAACTGTTGTCGGCGATTAGTTGCACCGGCCCGGCGGTGGTACATTCCAGATTACGGGAATCCGCGACTTCAATGGCACCGAATGCTGTGGTGAGGGCAGGTCGTACCGTTGCTGCCTCGTAAGGCTGCTCGGTGGCGGGCAGGTCCTGGCCCAGACGAAAGCCGATTTCCGCCTCGATCATACGAATGAAACCGTCATCGGCCGAGATTTCTGCCGGCCCGGTGCGGGCAAAGACGGACATCAAGGTGCCGGCAATTGGCGACGACGAGCCCAAATGTTTTTGCGCCATCACGCTGGTGCGACCGATCTTGTAGCCGATGAAATCGCCACCACAATGGGCCAGCATCCGATCTACCGAACGGTCCTGGACCAGATAGGCCTCGGCTTCGTCTTTGGGCCGACAGGCATTGGGCAGAGCCGCGATGCGTTGGTCTTCAAGCCGCGCCTGTAACAACAGTTCCACAGCCTGGTCAATTTTCTTGGCAGTCATGACATTACCCACCGAAGCGGACGGAGATAGTGCCCAGGCTGCCGTAATCCGCTTCAATGAAGTCGCCATTCTCCGCCCCGTTGACCGCAATCATGGTCCCCGTGGTCAGCAATTGGCCAGATTTCAGGTAATTTCCTCTGGAGATGAGGTGATTGGCCAGCCAGGCCACCACGTTCAAGGGATTATCTAATACGTTGGCGCTATTGCCCGTTTCGGCCCAGACGCCGTTGCGCCGGACCCGAACCGGATGGTCGGCTATATCCAAACTGTCCAAATCAGTAATTTCATCGCCATGCACCCAAAAGCCGGTGCTGGCGTTATCGGCAATCAGTTGCGCTGCGCCGGCGGTGGTCCAATCCATATAACGGGAATCCACCACTTCAATGGCGCCGAATACGGCGGCCAGGGCCGGGCGCACCGTTGCCGCTTCGTAAGGGGCGCCCGCGGCGGGCAAATCCTGGCCCAGACGAAAGCCGATTTCCGCCTCGATCATGCGCATGAAACCCTCTTCACTTGATATTTCAGCCGGCGAGGGCAAGGCAAATGCCGACATCAAGGGGCCGCCAAAAGGCGATGTTAGACCCAATTGCCGTTGCGCCGTCGCATTGGTGCAGCCGGCCTTATAGCCGATTATATCGCCGCCATAGTGCATCAGCATCCGTGCGACATAGCGATCCTGAATTTGATAGGCCGCGGCCTCGTCCCGGGGGCGGCAATCGTCGGGCAGAGCCTCTATACGCTGGCGGTCAAGCCGCGCCTTAAGCAACAGGCCCGCCGCCTGGTCGAATTGCGCCGTGTTCAGGGGATCAGGTTCCAAAATGCACCGTGACCTCGCCCAGCGCGCCAAAGCCGGCGACAGCCTGGTCACCGGCCTGGGCCGGGGTCGGCGCAATGCATGATCCCGCGGTAATAATTTCGCCTGCTTTCAGCCCACCGCCCTGGGTGCACAAAGTATTGGCCAGCCATGTCAGTGAATTTAGTGGATTGCCCAATACGTTGGCGGAGTTGCCTGCCACCACCAGTTCGCCGTTGATATGCAGCGTGACTGGGAAATCATCGAAATCGACGGTATTCAGATCCTCATATTCCGTGCCGGCCAGCCAAAAGCCGGCGGCGGAATTATCGGCAATAACCTGCAGCCCGCCGGCCGCCATGCCCCCAGTATAGCGTAAATCGGCAACTTCAATCGATGTGATGAAACTGCCCACTGCCGCCAAGACCCCGGCCACATCATATGGCGCGGCCGCAGGGGGCAGGTCTTCGGCCATGTGAAAGGCGAATTCCACTTCCAGCAATTTTGCCTTGCAGGCATCCGCGGGGATAGTGTCACCGCTTTTTAGCATGTAGGACGAAATCAGCACGCCGTAGAACGGATGATCTATACCCAACAGTTTTTGTGGTGCCTCTGCCGTTGCGCCACCTTTGTAGCCCAGGCGCCGGCCGTTGGAGAGTTCTTCGACCAAGGGGATCAAAGTGCTCTGAATTTGATACGCATCGTCCAGGTTCTGCGGTTGCAGATGGCTGGGTAGCTCGTCGATGTTCTGGCCGCTACGGCGTGCCTGAGCTAAAATTTCCGCCGCTTCTGCGGCCGCTGACTGTTCCAAAATAAAGTCTCCTAAAGTCTAATAATTATGATTTGGTCCGGCCAAATTTCATATTTGTTTAGGCAGCTACGCCCTCGTTATGGGCGGTCACTACGTCGTCGGCCAAGCGCCCGGTCAATTCCTGCAAACGGTTGAAACTGGCTGTATAGCTGCTCGTGCCTTGGGTGGCGGAGCGCAATTCTATAATCAGGTCATGCAACTCCGACTGGGGCATGTGGGCTGAAACAATATCCCAACCAATCCAACCCAGGCGCGTATCGAAGCCCAGAATCTGGCCACGGCGGCTGGAAACGATCGCATTGATTTTGGGTGTATGCTCCGATGGCGCGGTAATCTGCACGTGCAGGATTGGCTCCAACAGGACGGGACTGCACAGCTTCATGCCATCGGTCATGGCGATGCGGGCCGCCGTTTTGAAGGCAATTTCCGACGAATCAACGGCGTGGTACTGACCATCGTACAATTTCACCGAAACATCCACGACGGGAAAGCCTAATGGCCCCTTGTTGAGATATTCTCCGACTCCCGCCTCGACCGCTGGGATATATTGCCGCGGAATCGCGCCGCCAACGATCTTATCCACGAACTCAAAGCCCGAGCCTCTGGGCAGGGGCTTGATCTCCAAATGCACATCGCCAAATTGACCGTGCCCGCCTGATTGTTTCTTGTGCCGGCCATGCTGTTCCACACTTTTGCGAATGCCCTCCATATAAGGCACCTTCGGCTGCTCCGAAGTGACTTCCAGACCATACTTCAGCTTCAGCCGGTCCATGGCGATTTTTAGATGGATATCACCCTGGCCGCGCAACACCAGTTGCTGGGTGGCCTGATCATTGCCGGCGAAAACCGATGGATCCTCGTCCCGCACCTTTGCCAGGGCGGTGGAAAGTTTTACCTCGTCATCTCGGCGCACGGCGGCGATCGCCAGGGAGAAGACAGGTGACAATATTTCCGGCATGGTCAAGGCATCGGCGCCATTGTCGGACAGGGTTTCGCCCGTCACCGCCTCTTCCATGCGGCCTAGACCGACGACCTCACCCGGTTTGGCGGACGAAATTTTTTCCTGGTTATGGCCCATTAAACGAAAAATTCCGGAAACCCGTTGTCCGTTCAGGGTCATGCCGTCCTTCAGTTCACCGGCCCAGACCCTGGCGACGGACAATTTTCCGCCATGTTGGGTGTGATAGGTCTTCAAAACCTGGGCCACCGTTCCCGTAGAGACGTCGGTGCCCCTGCGCGCGGCCGCTTGGTTGGCACTGGGTACTTCATGGCGCAATGCTTTCAACAGGCGGAACAGGCCGCCGCCTTGTTCCGCCGCGCCCAGAAGCACAGGGATAATCTCGCCGTTCTGAAAATCCTTGGTGAGGTTAGCGTATAATTCGTCCTTTTCCGGGGTGACGTCCTCCAGTACCTTTTCCATCAACGCGTCATTAAAATCCGCCAAGGCTTCCAACATACCATAGCGAGCCTCGCCAAAGGCACCTTCCTCGGTGCCGGGCAGTTCCACTATCTGCGAAATCTGGCCAGCCTGGTAGTGGTAGGCGCGTTCGGAAGCCAAATCGATGTAGCCGGTAATCTCGTCCCCCTTCTGTACTGGGATATGGCGCAGGACGAATGGTTTCGATGAAATCGGCTGTAAGGCGTCCAGCAAGGCCTGTACCGTAATGGTCGCCTTGTCTATCTTGTTCACGAACAACATATGCGGGACGCCCAATTCATCCAGTGTGTGCAGCAATGGCGCCAGGGCCTGGGCTTTGTCCTTGTCGGGTTCGCAGACCACGACGGCGGCATCGACGCCGGGCAGGACAAACAGGCTTTCCTGCAACAACTCGATGGAACCGGGGCAGTCCAGAAATGCGATCTCGTCATCCATGAACCGGGCTGTGGCGACATTGACCTCGGTGCTCATATGGCGATTCCGCGATTCCGCCGCGCTATCGCCAACCGTGTTGCCTTCAGTGACCGAGCCCTTGCGCCCGACCGTGCCCGAGGTATGCAAAAGACCTTCAAGCAGCGTGGTCTTACCGGACAAATAAGGGCCTATCAATGCGACGCTGCGGGGGCCGGAGGGTTTGCTGTTGGTCATCTTGCTCACCTAATCTACATTGGTCGTCCCAAGAGGTGCCAAGCGTGGCTACCAGGGGGCCGATTTCTTGACGTCGGCTCACCTTGGTCCATTAGAGGTCAATTTAATCAACGGGCAGGGGTTGGGCGCAAGTGGTTTCGCAATAAATTCCCAAGAAACGGAAATTTATTGGCCCGGCGTGCCGTTTAAATAGGGCTTTAAAGCGGCGTAAGCGACCTTATGGACCGGTGTAGGCACCCCTAATTCCGCCGCCATGCGTACCACGGCGCCCTGCAAACCTTCTAGCTCGATACGCTTGCCGGCATCAAGATCGACCAACATCGATGGTTTTGCATTGGCAAAATTGTTCAACATGTCCATGCGGGACTGCAAGGCGTCTGGCGGCAGGGGCACGCCCTTGGCCGCGGCCAAGGCGATGATTTCACGGATGGCGGTGAAGGCTAGTTCCTGCACGTCCGGATCCTCTATCAGGATTTTTCCGGGCAGGCGGGTCAGGCAGCAGACCGTGGCGAAGGGCACTAGGATGGCAAATTTTAGCCAGATCGCCGCCTCGATATTACCGACCAGATAGCTCTGAATTCCGGCCTCGGTGCAGGCATCGTGAAACGTGGTCAGACGCGGGCTGTCGCGGCTGTCCAGTTCACCGAACTCCAGCACCGCGAACTGCGCCTTGTGTTCAATCACGCCGGGATTTCTGATGTTGGACGGGATTTGCGCCACCCCGCCGACTACGGTACCAGCGCCCAGGATGGCTTGCATGCGGACCTCGGAATCGATGCCGTTC
>CAUZBE010000260.1:0-5133 GCA_963577885.1 Alphaproteobacteria bacterium | reverse complement strand
CGCATTAAGCTTTTCGGCGGCTCTTATCGCGGAGGCGCTTCGGGGCTTCCGGTCGTAGCCTTGGTGGTGCCTTCACAATTGATGAAATTCGGACCGTAATAGCTTCCACTGAGGACCCGGATAGCGTTATCTCAAAAAGTAGGCGCACCAAGGAACCGTTAGGGGCACTATCCGAATCTATGCTTGTCCGACTTCAAATTTGCATACAAGGCCGCGAGGCCGACGATACCTTCGGCGAACGGTTGCCGCCGATGCAGCCACCATTGAGTCTACTACGAGCGGCAGTCAGACAAACCATGCGGCACGTAATTGGTACTTTACATACCTCTATTTCGTTTCGAACGACGACTAATTCAGGACAATTGAACCGGCGCTTCAACTCGCCAATGTGAATTTTTTCCCCTACGTAACAATTGGGTACAAACCACGCGGCCCCGCCACTGCCTATTTGACAACCGGCACCAGCGACGCTGATCCTTCACACTTGCCCGTCCCATCGGGCTGAATAACGCAAACGGTATAGGCGATGCCATCACGGTCGACGGCCGCGTAGGCGGTGTTATTCGCCCAGCGCTTTCAACACTTTGGGCGGCGACATCGGCAGTTCATAGAGGCGTTTGCCGCTGGCGTCGGCAATTGCGTTAGCAATCGCCGCCAGGGCCGGCACCAGCGGGATTTCGCCGACGCCCTTCACTCCATAGGGATGATCCGGATTGGGGATTTCGACCATTACCGCGTCAATCGCCGGCAGGTCCGAGGCGACCGGCATGCGATAGTCTAGGAAGCCGGCGTTATCCAGGCGACCGTTTTTGCCATAGATGAACTCTTCGTTCAGCGCCCAACCAATGCCCTGGGCGACGCCGCCCTGAATCTGGCCTTCGACATAGGCCGGATGGATCGCCCGGCCGACATCCTGGCTGGCGGTGTAGCGCAGGATTTTGACCTGCCCGGTTTTCGGGTCGACTTCGACATCGACCATATGGGCACCGACCACGCCCATGTGACCGGTCGTGTTCTTCGACACAGCCGCCAGGATCGGCCCGCCGGTTGCTCCCGCTTTAATCGCCAGTTCCGGCAGGGTGAGCGGGTCAAATTCACCGGCGTTCGGGCTGGCCGGATACGCCGCGCCATCGCGCCATTCGACGGCTTCCTCCTCAATGCCCCAAATGCCCGCCGCCCGGGCCTTCAAGATATTGATGACCTGGTTGGTGGCCTCGTTGACCACAATGCCGGCGGCGAAGGTCACCCGGCTGCCGCCGGTGACGGCACTGATGCCGACATTGTTGGTGTCGCCGATCTGCGCTTTAACATTGCGATAGTCAATGCCCAGTTGCTCGGCCACGATGTTGACCATCGAGGCGCGGCTACCGCCGATGTCCGGGTGCCCGGTGATCACCAACGCGGTGCCATCCTCGTTGATGTTCAACTGGGCGCTGGACTCGCCGCCGGCGTTTCCCCAATAGCCGATGGCGATGCCGCGGCCCTGGTTTGGCCCCAGTTTGACCTGGGTGTTGGGGTGATTGCGGACCGAATCAATGCATTCCTGGATGCCAGCCTCACCAATCTTGGCGCCGTAAATGGTCGGCTTGTCCACGGACAGGGCGTTGCGCAGACGCAGTTCCCACGGATCTATGTCGAGTTTTTTGGCGATCTCGTCCAGAATCGTTTCGAACACATAATTGCCTTGCGGCGCGCCGGGCGCCCGATAGGCAGTAACGTTCGGGCGGTTAGAAACAATATCCAACCCTTTCACGTCGGCATGCGGAATATCGTAGCAGGAGAACGAAAAATGACAGGCACGGCCTACCGGCGATCCCGGATAGCAGCCGGCTTGGAAGTTGTAAGCGCCTTCCACCGCCGTCAGCTTGCCGTCCTTGGTGACCCCGACTTTGAGATGCGCGGACATGCCGGCCCCCGCCCCGGTGCTGTGGAACACTTCCTCGCGGCTGTTTTGCATTTTGACCGGCCGGCCGCATTTTTTGGACAGCACCATCGCCACCGGTTCGAGGTAGACGATGGTCTTGCCGCCAAAACCGCCACCGATTTCGGCCGGGATGGCCTTGATGTCGCCGGTCGCCATGCCGGTGATCGTGGCGGTCAGGCCGCGGACCATGAACTGTCCCTGGCTGCTGCTCCAGATGGTGGACTGGGAATCGGGCTTGTAGCTGACGATGCAGGCCTGCGGCTCTATATAGCCTTGATGCACGGAAGCGGATTTGAACTCGCGCTCAATCACCAGATCGGCCTCGGCGAAACCTTGTTCGACATCACCAGTTTTGACCGTCATGCTGTTAGAAATATTGGTCGACCCGTCGAACCCGTCAGTTTTCAGCCAATCGTGCAAAATCGGCGCGTCCGGCGCCATCGCCTCGTCGACGTCGATGACATGCGGTAGCACTTCGTAGTCGACTTCGATCAGTTCCAGCGCGGCCGCGGCGATGCTTTTCGAGATTGCTGCGACCGCCGCCACAGGATGACCGGTGTAGAGAATTTTTTCCCGCGCCATACAGCCGCGGGAAATCCAGCGAATATCGTTTGGACCCGTGGGCAGCGGCACGTTCAAAGGCAGCAAGGGCAGGTCGTCGCCGGTCATCACCGCCAGCACACCCTGCAATTCTTCCGCCTTGGAGGTATCGATTTTCTTGATCAGCGCGTGGGCGTGCGGGCTCCGCAGCACCTTGCCCCAGACCATGCCGGGCATGGTGAAATCAGCCGCGTATTGCGCCGAGCCAGTGACTTTATCCATGCCGTCGGGCCGTGGGGTGCGCTGGCCGACCCATTTATTCTCGAGTGATATATAGTTCATTTTTATCCTTCCTTATCCGCACTCGCACGTTACTGCGATTTTCAGTTGCTTAACAGATAGCTTCGGTATCGATTGTCCCCTGCACCAATCCAGAGGTAATTCCGATGCGGTCTGTTGTCCCACAATAACGGAGGCGTATTGAATGACTGCCCAAGTCGTTTGGTGTCACACCAAACAGATTAGTGTGTATTAGTATATATGCGTTCCGATTGGGTGGTTTTCCCATTTCCCCGAACTTTTTTAGCATTTCGCCAAATACGCAATAATATTTTAGCAATTGCAGGTAATGCTGCAATATTGCTTGGGTGCAGTCAGTGATATTCTTATAAGAATATGGGAATAATGAACTGCCGTGCCTAGCCGTGCAGCGGCAGGCGATGCCATCACGGTTGATAGCCCCGCCTATACCGTACGCGTTATTCAGCCCGAAGGGACGGGCGTCACAACTGTAGTTTTGGAGAAGCAATAATTAATCCATTTTTTCAAGCGAGTAGACGACGTCAACGCAATTGTTTGCAGCATCCCACTCGGTCGTATTTGGTGAGGTCATTATGGCTTCGAATTCATCCATGTCGGTAACATTTAACATTGTGCAGGTTTTGTGATCGTTTATTACGGCGATTTCCCAATCGGAAACACAAGACTGCGTTTTTTCTTCGAAAACTTCTGCAACCCTTTCTCTGAAGTCATCAGTAGTGCAATCAAAAGTCGATACACCACAGAGGTTCATTTGATTTCCCCCTTTTAGTTTTGGAGGAGAATTAACCGCTGGCTTTGACTTGCCCAGAATAAATCCACGCCTGCTGACCTGCGGCGTCTGATACATCCTGACGGACAGCCGACAAAGCCTTAACAAATTTATTCATCTTTGCCTTGGTATCGAATTCGGTGATCAACAACCCGTTGTATTCGCCGGTTTGAATCAACGAATAGCCTTTTAAAACGCCAGCTTTCTTCATTGCATTGAGCCCTGGTTGAGCCTGTTTTCGGAAAATACTCATGCCTTTGGCATATGGGATTGAATTTTCAAAAACCATTACGCGCGTGTAACTCATAGGAACTGCCCACCCTTGCACATTTAAGAAAACAAATAAGGGGCAATGTTGTCACGGTCCTGACCGGTTTGTCTACGGCTGGCAGTCCAAGAAATCACGGGATCGTTTGAGCTAATCCATTGCTTCTCCAAAACTAAGGTTGTGACGCCCGTCCCTTCGGGCTGAATAACGCGAACGGTATAGGCGGTGCCGTCGGCCGTGCGCCGTGGCTCACGGCCCCCAAACCGGGGCCTGCGGTTAACTCCCGTTAGGGGATCCATCTACCCCGCTTAAGCTCATACGTAATCCGCCTCAGCTCAGCATTGATAGCCTTGACCCCTGCAACGTGGACCTTGGACCGTGGCTTTTTGGTCTTTTCCGAACTCTCTCCTTCTGACGGTGACACCATCGCCTTCGCCAAAAAATTTGGCGAGCTAGAGTTCGCCGTCGTGCCCTTTTTATCGAACCAGGACGCCAATGCGGATGGCACGCCGGGCGACGTCTATGACATCAATTCCCAGCGCATGCGGATGATCCTTGGCAATGAAACCTAGCATACGGATTCGACCTATAAACCCTACAGCAGAAAATGCGCCATGCTGTCTGCGGTGGTGGTGCCCGAACAGGGCGGCGGCACCGGGCTGGCCGATATGCGAGCCGGCTACGCCGCGTTGGATCAGACGACAAAGGACCGCATCGCCGACCTTGCCGCCTATCATTCGAACCTTTATTCCCAAGCCAACGACCTGGGTGATTTCCCGGCAGTGCAGGACGGCACGATTTATCATGGCGAGGCCTATCATCGGCCGTTGGTGAAGGTGCACTCGCAGACCGGGGTCACGAACCTCTTTATCGGGCGCCACGCGTTTGGCATCCCGGGGCTATCGCGGGAGGAAAGCCGGGTGCTGTTGAAATCGCTATTGGATTTCGTCGTCGCCGATGAGGCGCGATTGTACGAACAAAAATACCGGCCTGGCCATCTGTTGGTGTGGGATAACCGAGCGTTGCTGCACTGCGCCCTGCCGTACTATTACACGCAGCTGCGGACGGTGCTCGGTACCCGGGTGGCGGGGGAAGACGGCGAATTCACTTACCACCCCACGGACCCTGAAGCCGCCGCCGGTAGGGAGGCGCTGGCCACGGAGCTTGCGCTGTTACGCGGCGAATCTCAGGGCCGGAGATATAAGGCGACGATGGCTCCCGACAGCGTTGCTGCGCTCTAGTTTTCTGTTTCTCGCGATATCCATCGCCATCGAGCTAATATTTTAGGTGTGTAATCCGGAAACGTGATTT
>CAUZBE010000259.1:0-5139 GCA_963577885.1 Alphaproteobacteria bacterium | reverse complement strand
TGCCGACGATCTGCCAGAATTCAATCTGGCCTTCAACGAGGTCGTCGAGGCCGACAACACGGTCGGCGCCAAGGGCGCCGGAGAGAGCGCCACCACCGGGGCGCCGGCGGCGGTGATGAATGCGCTGGCTGATGCCTTGCATAGCGCCGGCGCGGAGGCCGTCGACATGCCGGCGACGCCGGAGACCGTGTGGCGTGCTCTTCGCGCCGCCGGTGCTTCCTAGTTCACGGGCGGGCGCCCGAAGGTAGGCTGTCGGGAAGACGGCAACGTTGCACCTGTTCTTTGCCACATCCCTGACACAGGCATGACAAAGAACAGGTGTAGCGGCATTTTTCGTCTAGTATCCGGCAGTAGTTTTTCCCCGGCCCCCTGCCGCTTCCTAAGGTCCTAGGATCATGCGCTTTTTTACACTTCGGCAATGGTTGATCCTGCTTACCGTGCAGTTTTCAACGCTGCTGTTCGGGGCCACCATGACCTCCGTGGCGGTCATCCTGCCGCAAATGAAGGGTGCGCTGTCGGCAACCCAAGATCAGGTTTCCTGGATCATCACCTTCAACCTGGTAGCCACTGCCATCGCCACGCCCCTGACTGGATGGTTGGCTACGAAATTCGGTTGGCGCAATCTGATGATGGGCGCCATCGCCGGCTTCACCACATTCTCCGTGCTGGCCGGCATGTCCGATTCCCTCGAGGAGATGCTGGTCACGCGGGTTCTTCAAGGCCTGTTCGGCGCGCCGATCTTTCCCATGGGCCAGGCCATCCTGCTGGCCAGTTTCTCAAGAGCGCAACATCCTTTTATTCTGATGGCCTGGGGTGTGGGCGGCGTCATGGGACCTATCCTAGGGCCGCTGTTCGGCGGCCTGATCGCAGAACTTCTGAACTGGCGCTGGGCCTTCTTTATGATCCTACCATTTGGCATCATCGCCTTCCTGTTCGCCTTCGCCGCCCTGTCTAACCAGGAGAAAGGCAACACCAAAAGGTTCGACTATCTGGGTTTTATCCTGGTCGCCATTGCCATCGGCGCGACGCAATTGTTGTTCGATCGGGGGCAGCGGCTAGATTGGCTGGACTCCCATGAAATCCAGCTTGAGCTGACCCTGGCCCTGGTGTTCTTCTATCTTTTCATGGTGCATACTCTGACCGCGCGCCAGGCCCTGTTCGATCCGGCGACCTTCACCGACCGCAATTTCACCATCGGCATCGCCCTGGCCATGATCATGGGGATGCTGCAATTCACACCCATGGTGCTGTTTCCACCCCTATTGCAGGAATTGCGCGGCTATCCCGATTCCATCGTCGGCTATCTGATTTCAGCGCGGGGCCTTGGGAATTTTCTGAGCTTCTTTACCGTCGTTCAACTGACCCGCTTCAACCCCCGTCTCTGCCTGTTCATAGGCTTAGCCGTTCAGTCCATAGCGGGCTTGTGGATGTCGTCTCTGGATATGAATATGACGTCGGCCGATGTATTTTGGAGCAATATATTACACGGCTGGGGTTTCGGCACCGCCTACACACCCATGGCGGTGTTAACCTTTTCCACCCTGTCCATGCATCTTTTGACCCAGGGCAACGCCATTTTTTCGTTGCTGCGTCTGCTGGGCAGCAGCATCTTTATTGCCCTGACCCTGGTGGTGTTCGTCCGCACGGCCACGGAAGCTGGCGTCAATCTCTCCAGTCTGGTGGATGCCTTTGATCTACGCAATTTAAGCGCCTGGATCACAATCCTAGGTGAACCGGACGAGGTGCCCCTGCGTAGCCGCCTGATGACGGAGATCCGCCAGCAGGCGTCCATGATCGGTTATATTAACGCTTTCCATTTGCTGACCCTGGCCTCGGCCCTGGCCGCGCCCTTGGCGTTCCTATTCGTCGTCCGAAAGAGTGTTAAACCTTGATTAATATTCAGCTGGTTGCCGATCAGGTAGGACTTTGCCAAGATGGCGTCCGTGGTGACGGAGACATTTCAGGCTAAATTAGAAGCCGTTCTGACCCGGCGCGTACCCGGCTGCCGGGCGCTGTTGTCGGTCGAACGGCTGTCCGGTGGCGCCAGCCAGGAAACCTATCGCCTAACCATTACCGTAAATAACGGAGGCCAGCAGCAGTTGGCCCTGCGCCGGGCACCAGGCGGCATAAATAGCATGCACGGCGGCGAGCAGGTTTCTTATCGCCCCGGCCTGGCGGCAGAGGCCTTGTTGATGCAAACGGCCCAGGCGGCCGGCGTACCAGAGCCGGATGTGCATTACGTTCTGCAGGACAACGATGGCCTGGGCGAAGGCTTCATCATGGCCTGGCTGGACGGCGAATGCCTGGGCGCGCGCGTTGTCCGGGCGCCGGAGCTGGCCGAAATACGTCCCAAGCTGGCCTACGAATGCGGACAGATACTGGTCCGCATTCACGCCATTGATCTTGCCGCGACCGGCCTGGACCAGCGCCTACATACCCTGACGCCCGAGCAATATGTGCATGGCACCTGGGACCGCTATAAAAGCTTCAACACGCCACAACCCATGATCGATTATACGGCACGCTGGTTGCTGGATCATCTGCCCGGCGATTTTAGAATGGCCCTGGTGCATAACGATTTCCGTAACGGCAACCTGATGATCTCACCCCAAGGCGTCGTTGCAGTGCTGGATTGGGAAGTCGCCCATATTGGAGACCCCATGCGTGATCTAGGCTGGGTCTGCACTAACTCCTGGCGCTTTGGCTGCAGCGAACTGCCCGTGGGCGGCTTTGGTAGCTATGACGACCTGTTCGCTGGCTATGAAGCGGTGTCTGGCCAGGCGGTCGCTCCGGGCCGGGTAAAATTCTGGGAGGTCTTCGGCTCGTTCTGGTGGGCCATCGGTTGCCTGGGTATGGCCAAACATTACCGCACCGGCCCTGATAACACGGTGGAGCGGCCCGCCATCGGGCGGCGTACCTCGGAATGCCAGGTGGATTGCGTCAACCATCTGATACCGGGGCCAGTCGAGCTCGTGCAAGACGATGGGACAATAGGCGATGAGATGCCCCGGATTGACGAGCTATTGGTCAGCGTGCGGGATTTCCTGCGTGGAGAGGTCATGGTGGAAACCGCCGCCCGGATAAACTTCATGGCCCGGGTGGCCGGCAATTCCCTAGACATCGTGTTGCGGGATCAGGCCCTAGGGCCCGCGCGCCGCCGCTTGGAGCACGAACGCCTGATGGCCTTGTTCACGGTGGAGGACAGTTTAAAAAACCTGCGCTGGCGCCTCGTCCATGGCCTGCGCGCGGGCGATATTCCCCTCAATCAACCCAGTCTGGCGGAACACCTACGCCACACGGTGGTCAACCAGATCGCCATCGACCAGCCAAAATACTCCGGCTTCAAAACCGCGGTCAGATAACAGTTACAGCCATTCCGCCGCATCGGCACCCAGGGCCGGTGCGGGGCGGGACCAGGTCGGCGTGGTTTCGGAAAATCTGACCACCGGCGCCAGATGGCGGATCTGGCCATAAGCGGTGTCTGAGGCCATTTGCAGAGCGGCACCTTCCTCGGGCGCAAGGTCCATGTCCGGCTTCGGGACATCGACCATGCCCTGACGTTGCAGGAACATGCCCGTCTGGCACAGGGAGACCTTGACGTGATAGCTGCCCCCTTCCCTGGCCCGCCGGGCCAGGGCCAACAAAGTGCCGTAGGCGCCCAGATAACCGGTGGTGTAGTCGCATACAGGCACCGGTAACAGAGTGGGTCGGTGACTGCCATTTTCTCGCACGCCATTATCTTGGCAAATACCGGTCACTGATTGCGCCACCTGTTCCCAACCCGCGCGCCGGCTGAACGGGCCATGAGCGCCGAAACAATTTATCGAGGTATAGATCAACCCGGGGCGTAGTTCCGCCAGCTCTTCCGGTCCGAACCCGCGCGCCTCCAGCACACCGGGACGGAACCCCTGGGAAAATACATCGCCCGTCCGCACCAGTTCGCGTAGGCGGCCCGCCTCCTCTCCTTCGTTCAGGTCGAGATAGCAGCTGCGTTTTCCGTGTGAGAGGTCAATCACGAAATTTTTGATTTGCGGCAGGCCCCGGGCCGCGACCATGAGAACGTCCGCGCCATGTTCCGCGCAGGTTCTGGCGGCGACGGGACCGGCCAGTATGCGTGTCAGGTCCAGCACGCGGATACCGGCCAATGGCCGGCCATCGCCAGAAAAGGGTTCCGGTGCGCTGTTGCCTATTTTTTCGATTTCCACCAACGGCCGCGCCGCCAGGGCCTGGCCGTGCGGATGGGCCAGCCATTCCGCGTTGGTCCGCACCATGCCGCCGCAGGCTCGTGCCTCGGCGATGGAATCCTCCAATTCCAAAGCATCCCACTGGCTCACGGCGCGGGTCACGGCCTCCCGTGTTGCCGCGCATTTCAAAACCCCCAGCACCCGTTCCTTCAGATGCGCAATGCCGAAATGGGGTAAAAACCAGCGGCCATCCCGTGTAGGAAAAGGCTGAGTGATTTGATAATTGGCTTCCGCCGCCAGAGAATTACCCAGGGTTTGATAGGAACCATCCGCCTGCCGGGTCTGCAGAAAGGCGAAACTTTGCAAGGCCGCCGCGGCGTGGCGCACATCGATTGACACCGACTGCCGCCGCCCAGTTTTCATCTCCCAGATATCCGAGACCGCCACACCCACCGCACCCAGCACCGCCGCTCCGGTCTCGGCTACTTTGAATGGCGTCGAATAAACCGGATCGGCACCCGTGATCCCGGCCTCGCCATGATCGGGCCGATCGCGAATTGCCATAAGCTCTTCAAGCGCAACGTTCATCTCGGCCATTCTCTCCCCTCTCTTAAGGTACCCGTTTTTGATTAGGTACCCGTAAATTTCGCCGGGCGTTTTTCGACGAAGGCGGCCAGGCCTTCCTTGGCGTCGTTGGTCTTCCCGAGGTCGACGTTGACAGTGGCAAAATCCGCTACTGCCGCAGCGAAGCCATGCTCCAGATACTTGCGGGAATTGGCGATGGTGGCGCGCACGGCCAGGGGGGCCTGGGCGCAGATTTTTTCCGCTAATTTGATGGCTCGGTCCAGCTGTTGGCCCGTGGGCACCACCTCCTGGATATAGTTAAAGCGCAGGGCGGTTTCTGCGTCGAATTCGTCGTCGGTCAACAGATAACGCATGGCATTGCCATAACCGG
>CAUZBE010000258.1:0-5175 GCA_963577885.1 Alphaproteobacteria bacterium | reverse complement strand
GTCCGGGGACCGTGACTTACCTGCCGGTTCGGGTGCCAGGTGCGCGTTTGTTTATCGGTGATGCCCATGCCTGCCAGGGCGACGGCGAGGTCTGCGGCGTGGCGGTCGAACACGCCAGCCTGACGACAATCCGCATCGATTTGATCAGGGGCTGGACAATCGAGTGGCCGCGGCTGGAAAGTGACGAGCTGATCATGGCGATTGGCAGCGCGCGGCCGCTGGAGGATGCCACCCGCATCGCCTATCGCGAGTTGATCCGCTGGATGGTCGCCGACCACGGCTTCGACCAATGGGATGCCTACATGATGTTGAGCCAGTGTGGACGTGTCCGGCTTGGCAATTTCGTCGATCCGAAATACACCGTGGGAGCGGCAGTAGCGAAGAAGTACTTGGCCTAGTAGCGGCCTTCACACCGGCCTAGTAGGGGCCTTAACAAGGGAAAAAGAATTATGCGATTAAGTATTTTAAAAAACTGCCTCGGCGCCTTAGCGGCGCTGGCAATGTTGTCGGCGGCAAGTGTCGCGGCGAAAGACAAAATCTCCATTGGATTGCTGGAGGATGTATCTGGCGATATTGCCCTGATGGGCGCGCCGAAATTAAACGGCACCATGCTGGCTGTGGAGGAAATTAACAAGGCCGGCGGCATCATGGGGCGTCAGGTCGAGGTGACGCACCTTGACCCGCAGATGGATAACGCGCGTTACCAGGAATTCGCCCGCCGGCTCATCAAGCGTGACAAAGTCGACGTTCTGATCGGTGGTATCACCAGCGCTTCGCGCGAGGCGATCCGGCCCATCGTTAACCGTTCGGACACCTTTTATTTCTATACCAACCAGTATGAGGGCGGGGTCTGTGATGGCGACATGGTCAGTACGGGCGCCGTACCTGAGCAGCAATTCTCGACCCTGATCCCGTGGATGGTGGAGAAGTTCGGCAAGAACGTTTACATCATCGCCGCCGATTATAACTTTGGTCAGCTGTCCGCAGTGTGGACCCGTTCCATTCTGGGGAAACTGGGCGGCAATGTTATTGGCGAGGAGTTCATCCCGCTTGGTGTGTCACAATTCGGCCAGACCATTCAGAATATCCAGAAGGCGAAGCCAGACTGGCTGATGATGCTGAACGTTGGTGCCGCGCAGGATTCATTCTTTGAACAAGCGGCGGCGGCGAAACTCAATGTACCCATGGGTAGTTCGATCAAGATCATGCTTGGTTTTGAGCACAAGCGTTTTTCCCCGCCGGCATTGACCAACATGCACGCCGTGGCGAATTGGTTCGAGGAGATCAACACACCTGCTGCCGAGGATTTCAAGAAGCGCTGGCACGCCAAATTCCCAGACGAAAAGTACATTAATGACATGGGCTACAACGCCTATGTAACGGTGTACATGTACAAGATGCTGGTCGAGAAAGCCCAATCCACCAAGAAGGCCGCGCTGCGCAAGGTGATCGCAACGGGTGATGCCTGTATCGACGCACCGGAAGGCAGAATTTGTATCGATCCGAAAAGCCAGCATACCTCGCATCACATGCGGCTGATCAGTGTTGACGGCGCACACAAAGTGCATGTGACTAAGGATTTCGGACTTATCAAGCCCTATTGGTTGGGGGAAGTCGGCTGCGATCTGACGAAGCACGATCCCAAGGAGCAGTACGACCCGAACCATCTTCCGAAAAAGTAAGCAAGATAGCTAAAATTGCCTGGATGCGCGGCGCACGGGAGACCCGCGCCGCGCATCTAACTTGCCATCACCGGAGCACCGATGTTCGCTGAGATTTTCTCAATTGTCTTCCAATTCGCCGATGTATTTGCATTTCTGGTGCTGTCCGCGGCCGGACTAGCGATTATTTTCGGCATGATGGGTATTATCAACCTCGCGCATGGCGAGTTCATCACCTGCGGTGCCTACGTCACCGTTATCGGTGTGCAACACGGACTACCACTACCCCTGGCCCAGGCGCTAGGGGTGCTTACCGCCGGCCTAATCGGCGTCGTCCTGGAACGCACGATCATCCATCGGCTCTACAATCGGCCGTTGGACTCGATCCTGGCGACCTGGGGCATAAGCTTGATTATCACCCAGGGCATGCTGGTCACCATGGGGTCAAGCATGACCGGAGTTGGCACACCCGAGGGCTCCTTCCAAGTCGGTGAGTACACGTTTTCTACTTATCGTCTGGTGCTTTTCGCCGCCGCCGTTATGGCGATGATTGCGATATACGTGCTGTTCATGCGGACGCGCTACGGGGTTCAGGCCCGCGCTACCATGCAAAATCCACAGGTGGCGCGTGCACTTGGCGTGCGCACGCCCAGAATTTATGCCAGCAGCTTCGGAATTGGCGCGGCGCTCGCTGGACTATGTGGCGCCTTATACGCGCCGACCATGACGCTCATCCCGACCATGGGTATTACGTTTATCGTCGAGGCCTTCGTCACCGTTGTCGTCGGTGGCTCCAATGTGTTGATTGGGACGGTGCCCGCGGCCATGGTTCTGGGGGTGATACGCACCTCGCTGAACGCCTGGCAGGGACAGATCATCGGTCAAATTGGCATGCTGATCGCCGTTATTCTAGTGATCCGGGTGCTGCCGGAAGGTATGTCCGGCTGGCTGCTGCGGCGGAAGAGCTGATAATGCTAGGGAAGCTAAAGGCTCTGAACGGGCCGCAGACCATCGGCAACGGCCGCGCCTTCTGGGCCGGTTTTGCATTTATCCTTATCCTGGTGCTGGTCTACCCAATGTGGGCCGATCCCTACGATGTTGGCAATTCGGCCTATTTCGCGATCTGGATTTTCATGGCGCTGGGGCTATCATTGATGTGGGGCTATGCCGGCATCATGTCCTTCGGACAAACGGCTTTCTTCGGCCTGGGCGGCTATGGTTATGGCGTCATCGCAATCAATATTGGCGCCACCGGCGGCCTGACACTCATCGCCCTGGCCTGCGCCGTCTTTCTTGCCGCGGTATTCGCCGGGACGCTTGGTTACTTCATGATTTACGGTCGTGTCGGCGGCGTGTATTTTGGCATTGTCACATTCGCCACGACCTTGGCCTTCGCGGCCTTTCTGCATCAGACCGCTGGTCCCGAATGGGTTATTGGTAAAGCCCGGCTCAATGGTTTCAATGGCATGGGCGGTATGTCACTGCTAGCCATCCCTTGGTTTGACGGGCCGATCTATCTGGAAGACATGGCGCTCTATTATTTTGTGGTGCTATTGTTGCTTGTCGTTTATCTCGGCTTGCGCCTTTTGGTAAACGGACGATTTGGCAACGTCCTGGTGGCCATCCGCGAGGATCCGCTACGGGCCGAATTGCTCGGTTATGATGTGCGCAAGTATCAACTTGCGGCATTTGTCTTGGGCAGTGCGTTGGCAGGCCTCAGCGGCGTCCTGTACACAGCGTGGGGACAATTCATTACCCCTGCCAGCATGGGTTTGCCGGCGGCGGCGATGCCAATCGTCTGGGTAGCGTTTAGCGGCCGCAGCGACGTGACCGCGACACTGGTGGGAACCTTCGCGATACTCTTGGCATTCCAGACCATTACAATTTATAGCCAGCAATACGCGCTGATCCTCATGGGCTCGGTGTTGTTGGCCACGGTGCTGTTCATGCCGACCGGGCTGATGGTCGAGGCGGGGCGCCTGATAAGGCGGCTGCATGGCTGGATGACCACTAGAGCAAAGGGATCCGCTCGGTGAGTACGATCCTGGAGGCGCATGGCCTAAGCAAGAAATTCGGCGGCCTGACCGCCGTATCCGATGTGAACCTGGCGATTGATGAAGGCGAGCTCCATTGCCTGATCGGTCCAAATGGGGCTGGAAAAAGCACCTTGTTCAAATTGTTGCTTGGCACCTACGACCCATCCTCCGGCCGCGTCGTGTTCCAAGGCAGCGACATTACCAAGCACAAGCCCTACCAGCGCATTCTGGGTGGTATGAGCGTCAAGATGCAGGTGCCAAGCATATTTCGTAACCTCCCGGTAGCGCAGAATTTAGTAATAGCGCTACAGCGCAAGCTTGGGCCTATTGAGATCCCGGCCAAGGTTGCCGAATTGCTGTCCATGCTGGAACTGGAAGAGCAGACCGGCATGTTGGCTGGGGAATTGTCACACGGCCAACAACAGTGGTTGGAGATTGGTATGGCAATGGCGCTGCAGCCACGGCTATTGCTTCTGGACGAGCCGACTGCAGGGATGTCGGTGGACGAAACCTTTCGCACGGGAGAGCTGATTAAGCGGCTCAACACATCCGGTATGACCATTCTCGTCGTTGAGCATGACATGGCGTTCATTCGGCAGATTGCACAGCGCGTCACTGTGCTTCACCTTGGCCGCATCTTCGCGCAGGACACCATAGACAAGATCATCATCGATCCCCGCGTGTCTGAAATTTATCTGGGCAAACCAGATGGAGACTAATATCCTATTGCGCGTGACCGGGGTGCATGCCGGTTATGGATCAACGCCAATTTTGCATGGCGTCGACCTACAGGTCGGACGTGGCGAAATCGTCAGCCTGATTGGCCGTAACGGCGTCGGCAAGACGACTATCCTGAGATGCCTGATGGGTCAGCTTCGCGTCACGGCCGGGCAGATTAGTTGTCTCGATCAGGACATCACGAATTTTACCCCTGACGCGCGAGCGCGCCTGGGGATTGGCTACATTCCCCAAGGCCGTGAGATTTTTCCCCGCCTCACCGTTGAAGAGAACCTACAGATTGGCGAGCTTATAGGCGGACCAAAGGGCAAAAAATTGAACGATATGGTGTACGGCTATTTTCCCATTTTGCATGAGCGCCGCCATCAGACCGCAGGCACCATGAGTGGGGGAGAGCAGCAGCAACTTGCCATCGGCCGGGCGCTGATCGGTAACCCGTCGTTACTGCTACTTGATGAACCGTCTGAGGGGGTGCAGCCGTCTATCGTGCAGATGATCTGTGAAGTGTTGAAGTCAATCCGCGATGACCTGGGCTGTACTATTTTATTTGTAGAGCAGAACTTGGACACCATCATGGCGTTGAGCGAGCGCTGTTATGTGGTTGAAAAGGGACGCATCGATTCACATGTCAGCGCCGAGCAACTCGCTGATCGGAGCACGGTTCGCCAAAGCCTGTTGATTTGAACCAGTAGAGTGTTGTCAATATGAGTATTTGATTGGGCCCTTAGGGACAGCGGCGG
>CAUZBE010000257.1:0-5179 GCA_963577885.1 Alphaproteobacteria bacterium | reverse complement strand
CATAAACTTCATTATTCATGGTCTTGGATATGGCGATTAGGCCGTCGATCCCCAACGCCTCGACCACGGCGAGGACATGGGCCATGCAATCGAACCTGTCGCCATTTACGATTGCAGTGTTTAGAAACGGCCATAAAATCAGGTAGGTCGTCCGCCTTGACCGTGCCCGGATGGATCTGCGTAGTATGCAGGAAGGTTCCGCCCGTGCGGTCAATGGTACGGACAATATCCGGCGCCAGAGGTTGTAGCCAACGCGCCTACGGGCTGTCGCCGTCTGGATTAAAATGCAGCAGCCAACCCCCCAGCCGCGGCGAAAACCCAGAACGTCCCAGCCGTTAGCCGCCGCCTGCATGACCGCCACCTTGATACAGGAATTCAATCCCGGCACGTCACCGCCGCCCGTCAGAATAGCCAATCGCATATTCAAGCTCTCCGCAAATCATCTAGACAAACAATGCTACCCCCTCACCGAAACGCCCGGCATTGTTCATTTGGGTTTGATTGATAAAAGCGCTATGAATGACGAAATAATTTTTATCGACGGAAGGTTTCAAATCATGAGCGCGGACATTGACGTCAGAGTTTGCGAAGTTGGATTACGCGACGGAATCCAAGGTATCGATCAGTTCTTCCCCACCGATAAGAAAAAGGCCTGGATCAAGGCTGAAGCCGCCGCCGGGGTGCCCGAGATCGAAGTTTGCTCATTCGTGCCGCCCAGCGTGTCGGGACAATTCGTTGATTGCGAAGAAGTTGTCGCCGATGCCTTGACCCATGCTGATCTAACTGTTTCGACCCTGGTGCCTAACCTGCGGGGCGCTGAGCGGGCATTCGCCACCGGTGTTCAAAAGATGAATTTTGTGTTGTCGATTTCGGAAAGCCATAACCAGGCCAACGTACGTTGCAGCCGGGAAGAGTCTCTGGAACGGTTCCGCCAGATCGCGGAACTGCGCAACAGCACACCCGAAAACAAGAAAGTTACCCTCGGCGCTGGGCTCGCCACCGCGCTGGGCTGCACCATCGAAGGCCAGATCGATCCGGGCGAAATCGTCCGCATCGCCGAGCGGCTTTTGGAACTGGGTGCCGATGAATTGGCCGTATCCGACACTGTTGGCTACGCCAACCCGGCCCAGGTCCGCGATGTCTATCGTTTGTTGCGCCGTCATCTGGGCGATGACGTCTTATTGAGCGCTCATTTTCATGATACCCGCGGCCTTGGACTGGCAAACGTTCACGCCGCCCTGGATGAAGGCGTGCGCCAATTCGATGCGTCTTTGGCTGGTCTGGGCGGTTGCCCCTTCGCGCCAGGGGCCAGCGGCAATATCGTGATGGATGACCTAGTCTTCATGCTGGAGGCCATGGGCCTCAAAACTGGTGTTGATTTGGATGCCCTGGTCTCTGTACGCGAAATCGTCGCCGCCGGCCTGCCCAACGAACCGCTGTTGGGGGCTATAGCTAAGGCTGGCGTGCCGAAGGGGTTCGCGGCGGCAAACGTCGCCGCGTAACGCAGGACAATTCTGCTGGCCGGTTAGTCAGGCAAAAATATCTAGCAGACGGCCCTGCACGCGCTTGGCGACGTCCAGCACGGCAGCGTTAACCTTGAGGCTAGCCCCTCGGCCATTTTCATCGATACAATGTCTTCCGCCTCGACAGGGATGCCGTTGCGGTTTTAGGCAACGAGCATCTCGACCAGGCTGGCCGCACCTATGCCTTTCGCCATTTGCCTCGCCTCGACTTTGATTTACCCACCGTTAGCCGCTTTGTTCTGAGCCATCACTGGCGCTGCTCCAATAGCGCGGAACGGGAGGATTTCATCCAGTTGTTTGAAGATTACGTCGTAGCAACCTATGGCCGGCGTCTCGGCCATCAAAGGCACCAAATATTGACAGCCAATGGTCAACGGGCCGGGTGTGAGAACGGTGTCATCCTGCACAGACAAATTGTTCCCGAAACCGGCCCTGCCATATGTTGGATTGGCGCCTGAGACCGCGCAAAAGCGGCTAGCGGGTGGTCTATATCATGGTCGAAGGGGGTTCCCTGGTCCTTGCCCGACGTTCGGAGTTCAATTCCGTGAAAACCGCCAATGGCGGTCACGTGGTGAGCCTTTTAACTAAATTGCGCGAAAACACCCAGACCCTGGCCCTGCGCCAAAACACTACCTCCATTCGCACGCAATAGCCTATCCGGGTTAGCATTTTTAGTTTTTACGGCTCTGGTTACCGGCAGAGAATTGCTGTCAGTCTTCGTCCGTTTCTTCAAATAAAATCAATTCAGCCCCTTCATCTACCTGTTCGCCCGGACTAAATGGAATGGCCGAGATGATCGCATCACGGGGCGCGGCGATGGTATGTTCCATTTTCATTGCCTCCAGGATTAACAGCGGGTCACCCTTCTTGACACTCGCCCCCGGCACCACCTGCACCTGCACAATTTTGCCCGGCAACGGTGCCGTGACCTTACCGCCTTCCGCCAAATCATGGTCGCGCAGCGCCATTCGCTCGACACGCGTTATGCGATTAGCCCGGCCACCGCTTAGGATCGTTAAATTATCACCGTCATGGACGACCGCGCCGGAAACCCACAATCCATCCAGATTGGCCCACAGGGTACGCCCCTCATCAACTTCGCCATTGGCCAGCATCTCGCCACCCGGCAATGACAGACGATACCCCCCCGTGCCGGGGTAATGCACCATGACGGTGATCTCGTCCCCTTCATCACCGTCACGAAAACTTAATTCATCATGGCCCTGGTCATTCAGGCGCCAACCATCTACCCGGGACCAGGGCGAATGAGGGTCGGCGGCCGCGGCGTGGCCCTGTCGGTCCAGCAATATATCGAGACAGGCTAAGGCCAGCGCCTGATCTGGAATGGCACCGGGAGCCGGGATCAAGTCATCCTTGTGCTTATCAATAAAGCCGGTTTCCAGATTGCCGGCGGCAAAAGCGGGATGGGCCGCCACGGCGGCCAAAAAATTTATATTGGTGATGACGCCAGCGATCTCGTAACGCTCCAGGGCGTCATGCAACCGGCGCAGGGCCGAGGGGCGGTCCCGGTCCCAGACCACCAGCTTGGCAATCATTGGATCATAGAACATGGTGACTTCGTCGCCCTCGCGCACACCGGTATCGACCCGCAAATGCGGACTTTCTCTAGGCGGCCGCAAACGATGCAGAGTGCCGGTGGCCGGCAGAAATTTTTTCTGCGGGTTCTCGGAATAAATCCGCGCTTCGATCGCGTGACCATTAATGACCAGATCATCCTGGCTCATAGGCAGGGGTTCGCCGCAGGCGACGCGAAGTTGCCATTCCACCAAATCTTGGCCGGTGATCATCTCGGTTACAGGATGCTCCACCTGCAAGCGGGTATTCATCTCCATGAAATAAAAGCCATCCTCCGACAGGCCATGGCTGACATCGGCGATAAATTCCACCGTGCCGGCCCCCTCATAGCCAATGGCCTTGGCCGCCGCCACCGCCGCATCCCCCATGGCACGGCGCATCACCAGCGTCATGCCTGGCGCGGGAGCTTCTTCCAGAACTTTCTGATAGCGCCGTTGGATCGAACAATCCCGCTCAAACAAATGCACCACATTGCCCTGTTGGTCGGCGAAAATCTGTATCTCGATATGGCGGGGCCGCAGCAGATATTTTTCAACCAACACCTTGTCATCGCCGAACGACGACAGACCCTCCCGGCGCGCGCCCTTCAGAGCATTGGCAAAGCGGCCCGCTTCATCAACCTGACGCATCCCCTTGCCACCGCCGCCCGATACCGCCTTGATCAAGACCGGATAGCCGATCGCCTCCGCCGCCTGACTCAACACGGCATCATCCTGATCGTCGCCGTGATAGCCGGGTACAATGGGGACATCTGCCTTTTCCATCAGCGCCTTCGCCGCCGCTTTTTCACCCATGGCACGGATCGCCGCTGGTGGCGGACCGACAAAGACAATGCCAGCGGCTGCGCAGGCTTCGGCAAAGGCGGCATTCTCCGCCAGAAACCCATAACCGGGATGGATCGCCTCGGCGCCGGTGCGTTGCGCCGCCGCGATGATTTTTTCGATCACCAGGTAACTTTCCTGAACCGGGGATGGGCCGATCAGCACCGCTTCGTCTGACATAGCGACATGCAGGGCGTTAGCATCCGCCTCTGCATAGACCGCGACCGTCGCGGCGCCCAATCGGTTCGCGGTGCGCATTACCCGACAGGCAATCTCACCTCGGTTGGCGATTAAAATTTTGCGGAACAAAACTGGATCCTCTCAACTCACAACGTGATCAGGTATCACCGCCTACATGCGGAAGACGCCGAAATTGGTCGGCTCGATAGGCGCGTTCATAGCCGCCGACAGCGCCAGGCCAAGGACATTACGAGTTTCCGCCGGGTCGATCAGGCCGTCGTCCCAGCCCCGCGCGGTGGCGAAATAAGGCGAACTTTGTTCCGTGAACTGATCAATGATCGGCTGTTTGAATGCCGCTTCCTCGGCCGTGCTCCAGGTCTCGCCCTGGCGCTCTAGACCCGCCCGACGCACGGTGGCCAGGACGCCCGCAGCCTGATCCGGCCCCATTAATGCCAAAGAGGCGCTGGGCCACATCCACAGAAAACGCGGACTATACGCCCGTCCGCACATACCGTAATTGCCGGCGCCGTAGGAACCGCCGATGATCACGGTGAATTTCGGTACTTTGGTGGTGGATACCGCCGTGACCAGCTTGGCGCCGTCCTTGGCAATGCCACCCGCCTCGTACTTCCGTCCGACCATGAAGCCTGAAATATTTTGCAGAAAAACCAGGGGAATATTGCGCTGGCTGCACAGCTCGATGAAATGTGCACCCTTCAGGGCAGATTCTGAGAACAAGATGCCGTTGTTGGCGACGATGCCCACCGGATAGCCCCAGATATGGGCAAAGCCGCAGACCAGCGTGGCCCCGTAAAGGCGCTTGAATTCGTCAAATTCACTGCCATCGACCATACGCGCGATGACGTCGTGGACATCATATGGCTGGCGCACATCTTGCGGCAAGACACCATATAACTCCCGTGGGTTATAGGCGGGCGGGCGCGGTGGCTTAACATCCCAGGCACACCGCTTAACCCGGTTCAGATTGGCGACAATTTGCCGGGCGGTGGCCAGGGCATGGCAATCATCCAAGGCATAGTGGTCGGTCACGCCCGAAGT
>CAUZBE010000256.1:0-5200 GCA_963577885.1 Alphaproteobacteria bacterium | reverse complement strand
TTGCGCCGCGTCCGCCGGCTGGTGGGTCAGGCGCAGTTCCACATCGCCGCCAATCAGCAAGCGCCCGTCTCGGCGTAGACCGTCAACCAGGGCATCCGCTAAGGAACCGACCCCAGAAATAGCGCCGACGCCAAGGGCCACGCACAGAAGAAAGATGCGGAAGCCACGCAGGCCGCCTCGCAGTTCCCGCCGGGCGATGGTGAAGGCAAGGCGGCCGGGCATTTTAATCCGCGGCCAGCGGCGGCGCTGCATCCAGTCGGCCATCACGCATCTGTACAATACGGTCGCAGCGTGCCGCCAAGGCCGGGTCGTGGGTGATCAGGATCAGGGTGCTATTGGCGGCCTGATGCAGGCGGAACATTAAATCGATGATCGACCCGCCCGTGGCGCCATCCAGATTGCCCGTGGGCTCGTCCGCCAATAGCAGGCTGGGGCGGCGGACGACGGCCCGGGCTAGGGCTACCCGCTGTTGTTCGCCACCCGATAGTTGCGAGGGATAATGGCGCAAACGAAGCTCTAGGCCGACCTCGCCCAACGCGGCCTCGGCGCCGGCGAAGGCATCCCGCACGCCAGAGAATTCAAGGGGCATGGCGACATTTTCCAGCGCCGTCATGGTAGGGATCAGATGGAAGGATTGGAACACGATGCCCACATGGTCGCGGCGGAACCGGGCCAGGGCGTCTTCGTCCATATCCTGCAAGATCTGGCCTGCAACCTGGACCCGGCCAGCGCTGGGCCGTTCCAGGCCAGCCATCACCGCCATCAAGGTGGACTTGCCGGAACCCGATGGGCCGACCAGGCCGACGGTTTCACCCCTGGGGACAGAGAGGCCAACGCCGCGTAAGATGTCCACCGGCCCGGCCTCGCTGGGCAGGGTCAAGTGTACATCGTCCAGGTCGATCATCATGTCATCGGAAATTGCCATGTCGCCCCTATCCGCCCACAAGGTATCCGTGGCAGATGGCTACGTCACGCGACTTGTCAAGGTTGCCGTTCTCTCATCCGCCCTCTTGTGGGCAAGTCCCGATGCCTGGGCCGGGGAACAGGTGGTTTTAACCGTTGGCGACAGCCTGACCGCCGGCTATGGCCTGGCAACGGCGGATGGCTTCGTGGCCCGGTTGCAAGTGGCCCTGCGCCAGCGGGATCGCCAGGTACGGGTGAGAAACGGCAGCGTCTCGGGCGATACCACCGCCGGCGGCCGGGCGCGGCTAGCCTGGACCCTGACGGGGCGGATTGATTTGGTGATATTGGAGCTGGGCGCCAATGACGGTCTGCGCGGCGTCGACCCCGCCGTTACCCGCCGCAACCTGGATGCCATGCTGGATATGCTGCGGCAACTTCGCCTACCCGTACTGCTGGCCGGCATGCTGGCGCCGCCCAACCTGGGTCCGGGCTATGCCCAGGCTTTTAATAGCATCTACCCCGATCTGGCCCGTAAATATGGCGTTACGCTGTATCCCTTCTTTCTGGCGGGAGTGGCGGCACGGCTGGAATTAAACCAAAACGACGGCCTGCATCCCAATGCGGCCGGGGTGCAGGTCATAGTCGATGCCATGACGCCATATGTGCTAGACCTGCTGGATCGCAAAGAGGGGGACTGACGGATTGCGGCTGTTCGTGGCGATTTCGTTGCCGGAGGGGGTCAAGGATACCTTGACCGCGCTTTGCGGCGGGGTTGACGCGGCCCCCTGGCGGATCCGGGAACAATTGCACCTGACCCTGCGCTTTATCGGCGAGGCCGATGGCGCCCTAGCCCGGGACATCGATGATGTTCTCCACCAGGTGGCCATGCCAGCCTTTACCCTGACCTTGCGGCGTACCGGTTTCTTCAATGAACGCAAGCTGGCCCGTGTGCTGTGGGCCGGCGTTGATGACGATAAACCGTTACATAAATTGCATGGCAAGATCCAGCACGGCCTGCAAGCGATTGGGCTGGCGCCGGATCATCGCCGCTATCACCCCCACGTTACCCTCGCCCGCTTGAACGGTATCGCCCCTTTGGAGGCCGAAGGTTATGCCGCACGTTACAGCGAATATGTATCTCCGCCCTTCACCGTGGATCGATTTTGCCTATTCTCGTCGCATCTGGCGCGGGAAGGCGCCATTTACACATTAGAATCGGAATACCTTCTGGAAACGGGACACTAAACCATGGGTAAACCCAGCGTTGGTCACTTTGAATATATTGTCATTCTGACCGGGGCAGGCGTTTCGGCGGAATCCGGCATCGATACCTTTCGTGGCGCCGATGGTCTGCGGAGCAAGGTTGATGTCGAGGACGTGGCCACCCCGGAGGGCGTTCGCCGGAACCCCGAACTGGTGCACTATTTCCGCAACCAATTCCGCCGCAGTCTGCAAAGCCATGCGCCCAATGCCGCGCATGGCGCCCTGCCTAAACTGGAAACGCAATATTCGGGCACGGTATTGGTAGTGACCCAGAACGTGGACGATTTGCATGAACGCGCCGGCAGCCAAACCTGATCCACGTGCATGGTGAACTGTACAAAGTCCGTTACCCGACCTGCAATAGCATTTATCATTGGGCCAATGATTTGGGTGTAGAGGGCCCCTGTCAGCAATGCCGAGCAGTGCGCCAGATGCGCCCGCACCTAACCTGGTACTAATGAAAGGCCCTTGCAAATGATGGTTATCGACAATGCTTTCGCGGTCCGCAATCTGTTTATTTCCATCGGCACCTCGGGTAATGTTTGTCCGGCGGCTGCCTTTCAACCAAACTAACGTTTCGGCGTCAGGGAATGATAACATGAGCGATCTGTTACAAGGGGGCCGCCGCCGCGATGCACTGGCCGGACTATCAGGCTGGCGCCTGCAAGCAGACCGCGACGCCATCGAAAAATCCTTTGCTTTCAAGGATTTCAACGCCGCCTTCGGCTTCATGAGCCGCATCGCCCTGCAGTCTGAGGCCGCAAACCATCACCCGGAATGGCGCAATGTCTATAACCGGGTCCAAGTTGTTCTGACCAGCCACGACGTCGCCGGTTTGAGCGAACGGGATATCGCGCTGGCCGCCTTCATCGATAGCATTGCGACCGATGCCACGGGCTAATAATGGTCAAGGCCGCGACGCGGCCCAGTGTTAATGCGCGGCCCCCTCAAATCTCCTGGTGAGCTGTGCGCTTTAACGCAATCCCTAATTAATGAGAATCACGAAGCGATGCTAAATGATTAGAAAAATTGCGCTAATTCTAACGCCGAGAGCATTTTAGAATGAAAATGCTCTCGGCGCACTGGCGTGAACAAAAAAACAGGCTCTAGCGTGGCGCCATGCGGATGGCGCCGTCGAGACGGATGGTTTCGCCGTTCAGCATCACGTTTTCCACGATCTGGCGGGCCAGTTGGGCGTATTCGCCGGGCTGGCCCAGTTTCTTGGGAAATGGCACACTGGCAGCCAGGGAGGCGCGCACGTCGTCGGGCAGGGTGCCCAACAGCGGAGTTTCGAAGATACCCGGCGCGATGGTGCAGACGCGGATGCCCTTGTCCGCCAAATCACGGGCTACCGGCAGGGTCATCCCGACGATGCCACCTTTCGAGGCGGAATAGGCGGCCTGGCCGACCTGTCCGTCAAAAGCAGCGACCGAGGCGGTATTAATGACCACGCCACGCTCGCCATGGGCCAAGGGCTCCAACTCCACCATGTCGGTGCTGGCCAGACGAATACAGTTAAAGGTGCCGATCAAGTTGATCTTGATGATCCGCTCGAACTGATCGAGGGGATGAGCGACGCCGCGCGAGGTGGTCTTGACCGCCACCCCGGTGCCGGCACAGTTGACCAGAATGCGGGCTACGCCCAGGGCCTCCCTAGTCTCGCCGAGGGCCGTGATCACGCTGTCTTCCGATGTGACATCGCATTTGCAGAAAACGCCACCCACGGCCGCCGCCACAGCCATGCCTTTTTCTTCCTGAACATCCCAAATCGCCACTTTCGCGCCGGTGCCCGCCAGTTCATGGGCAGTGCCTTCGCCCAACCCCGAGGCGCCGCCTGTTATGATTGCAACCTGTCCATCGATTTGCATGCTGTGCCCTTCCCTATGTTTGAAATTTTATAGCCGCGTCATAGCAGATGCTCCACGCCATGGGCAATCGTTGCAAATACCGCCGCCTTGCCCATATGCCTGATATGGCGAAAACGGCGATAACACGCGACGAAGCCAAGGTGCGGCGGGATTTCTGGCCCAAGCTGCGGCGGGTTCTGGGCCGCCTACCCTTCGCCGCCGAACTGATTGCGGCCTATTACTGCGCCCTGGATCCCGTTACACCGGTTCACGCCAAGGCCATTTTGCTGGGCGCCCTAGCCTATTTCATCATGCCCATCGATCTGGTGCCGGATTTCATCGCCGCGCTAGGCTTTGCCGATGACGCCGCCGTGCTGTACATTGCCATTAATCGAGTGCGCCAGCATATCCGGCCCGAACACCGGCAGCGGGCGCGGGATTTCCTAGACAGCGCACAAATTTAGCTGCGAGCAATGGCGGGACAAAAACAGGCGCGCAATACTAATTAAAACTGACTTAAGTATTGCATTCTCGTACTTCTCAATTTGGCGAGGCCTGGGGCAGTTCAAGCGAAGCCCGGTCGAGTTCGTTTCGATGCAGCTAGTGCTGTATTTCGTAGTCGGCCTCAATAGCCCTGGCTAGGGCGAAACAATGCTACCTTCCTGCAGTGCTATTTGTAATGGCCGCTTGAGTTGCGGCATCAGACGCCACGCCGTCGTCATGTTCATCATTATCTATCCACACCTCACAATAAGCCCGGTTAAAGCGTTAATAGGGCGAGACGGGCTTGCCGGTACTCTGCTCCCGCGTCTCGATCGCCTTGTAGAACACGTCACGCGCCTCTCGGATCTCTCCGGAATTCTTGGGGCGTAATGCTAATAGCCAAGTCATTTTAACCGCGTCTTACACGCTACTCGAGGGACCGGACGAATCTGCTGCGATGGAAAAACAGCTCCTGAAGGCTCAACCTGAATTCAATCTGTCGCAGTAGAAGTTTGGCAAAACGTAGAAATCCGAGGAAAATCGGGCGCGCCTCTATAACGCGGCAAAGAAGGCGGGGGTTCCGGGGTTTCTAAACCGCAAGTAGTTAGACCAACGCGCCAATATTCTGATGTGGGGTAATTTCCGTCCGATCCGAGGTTTGAACCAGATCTAGGCGATGGAGTTCAGCAATGGTTTCGATCGCG